>JABIRQ010000294.1 GCA_018699755.1 Rhodospirillaceae bacterium
CCGCTGGGACCAAGCAAGATTTCCGCCTGACGCCTGGTCCGTTTCCGTCCGGTTCTTCGCTCCGGGCGCGCCGGCGGGGGCGCGGCCGGGCTTGGGGTTATTCCGCCGCCAGGGCCCGGGGGCCGGCGGGGACCGGGGCGCCCAGCTTGGAGAGGGGGCCCAGTTCCTTCTCGACCAGCGGGACGACCTCGGTCATGAAGCGCTCGATCGAGCCCATCACCTTCTTGTGCGGGATGTTGCCCGGCGCGTGGAAGGTGTTGAGATGGGTCGGCTTCCAGGCCTTGATGCGCGCGATCAGCTGCTCGGCGATCTTCTCCGGGCTGCCGATCAGGGCGTTCTGGACGATCGTCTCGAGCGGCGGCTCGCCCTCCGCCGGGGCCTCGATCAGAAAGGCGCCGTCCAGCTCGGCATACTGCCCGCGCATCGACATGGCGATACGCCGGACGTAGCGGGCGTTGTCCGCCGCCACCAACGCGTCTTCCTTGGAGTCGGTCACGTGGACATAGACCTGGGCGGCGAAGGGCACCTCGTCGGTCGGCAGGCCGGCGGCCTCGCGGGTCTCGACGATCTTGGCGCGGTTGGCGACGGTGTCCTCGATGGGCGACCAGCCGGTGGTGACGAAGGGGACATAGCCCATCTCGGCTATGTGCTTCTGCATGGGCTGGTCGTGGACCTGGCCGGCGATGTACATGTCCATGCGCTTCTGCAGCGGGCGCACGATGAAATGGGTCTCGGGCGCCTTGATGAACTCGCCGTCGTATTCGATCGCGTCCGAGCCGCTCATGAACTGCTCGACCAGCTCCAGGGTCTCGTGGAAGATCTGCTTGGAGTTCTTCAGGTCGACGCCGAACTTGTGGAACTCGTACTGCTGATAGCCGCTGCCGAAGCCGAGGACGAGGCGGCCGTCGGTCAGGTTGTCGGCCACCGCGATGTCCTCGAGCATGCGCATGGGCTCGTAGAGCGGGGCGACGATGACGGCCGGGCCGAGTTTGATGCGCGAGGTCTGGGGCGCCATGTAATGCACGATCGACATGGGCGAAGGCATCACGCAGTAGTTCGAGAAGTGATGCTCCGCGAACCAGGCGATCTCGTAGCCCGTGTCCTCGGCCAGCTTCACCTGCTCGACCATCTCGGCGTAGATCTCGCGCGGCTTCTTGTCGCGGTCGCGCTGCTGAAGAAGGCTGAAAAGTCCGAAATGCATCTGTCCTGTCCTTCCGATCCGGGCGCGGGATCGCCGATCCCGCACGTAGTCGATACACCGAAAATGCGCCATTCCGGGACGGCGGGTCCGGGATGGAAAATCCGCAGCGGCGGTTTATGCCCCGCCCTGCGTCGTCAGCCCCTGCGTCGTCAGCCTTTGTCCAACAGACTCGTGTCCATCGGTCGCCTTTCGGCCAAGAGCCCCAACGGCTTCAGGGCGGCGCGCCGCCCGAAATCCCAAGATAGTTAGTATTGTTATGCGATACGAGCTATCGGATTCCAATTCCACAATAAGACACCGGTCCGGCGAGTCAACGCGAACCTTGCGCCAATATCCCGGTCGGCGGCCTAGAAGCCGACGATGACCTCGCCGCCGTTCGGGCTGATCGTCTGGCCGGTGATGAAACCGGCCTCCTCGGAGACCAGGAAGGCAATCGCCGCGGTCAGGTCGGCGGCGACGCCCATGCGGCCGAGCGGGATGCGCGCCGCGACATGGGCGGCCTTGCCGGCGTCGTCGAGCAGGCCGTCCATCATCGGCGTGTCGATATAGCCGGGGGCGACGGCGTTGACGGTAATGCCCCAGGGCGCGAATTCCTTGGCCCAGGCCTTGGCCAGGCCGAGCACCCCGGCCTTGGCGGCGCAGTAATGGGCGCTCGAGGGGCAGCCGACCATGCCGTCGATGGAGGAGACGTTGACGATGCGGCCCCAGCCCTTGGCCCGCATGTCCGGCAGCACGGCCTTGGCGGCGAAGAAGGTGCCCTTCAGGTGGATCGCCACGACCCGGTCGAAATAGGCTTCGTCGATATCGTCGAACTTGGCCATGCCGCCCGAGATGCCGGCGTTGTTGACCAGGATGTCGATGGGCCCCAGATCGGCGCGCGCCGCCTCCACCCCGGCATTGACGGCGGCCACGTCGGAAATGTCGCAGACCATGACATGGGCCTTCGCCCCGCGCTCGCGCACCAGGCCGGCGGTTTCCTCGGCCGTCTCGGCGACGATGTCCTGAACGACGATGGCGGCCCCCGCCTCGGCCAGGGCCAAGGCATGGCTGCGCCCCATGCCGACCCCGGCCCCGGTGATCAGCGCGCTATGGCCGTCGAGGCGGCGGGTGGTGGGAATCTCGGTCATGGCGTTCTCCGTTCCAAGCGAACCCTCGCCCTTCGAGACGGCCCCTATCCTGAGGAGCGCGCACAAGCGCGCGTCTCGAAGGGGGCCCTCCTCAGGGTGAGGGTTCTAAAGCAAACACTCTCTCCTCATCCTGAGGAGACAGCGCAGCGGTCGTCTCGAAGGATGATTGGCACGGCCGTCGCCTTAAATCCCCACGATGACCTGGCCGCCGTTGGGGCTGACGGTCTGGCCGGTGATGAAATCGGCCTCGGCCGAACACAGGAAGGCGACCAGGGCGGAGACCTCCCAGGGCTCGGCGTAGCGGCCCAGCGGGATCTCGGCGTCGATATGGGTCTTGCGCCATTCCGCCGTGGTCACGGCATGGACCATCGGGGTCATGACCCAGCCGGGCGAGACGCAGTTGACGTTGATCTTCCAGGGCGCGAATTCCAGGGCCCAGGATTTGGTCATGGCCAGCACGGCGCCCTTGGCGGCGCAGTAATGGGCGCGGCTTCCGACCGCGCCCATCGCGGCGACCGAGGCGATGTTCACGATCTTGCCGCCGCCGCGCGCCTTCATGCCGGGCAGCACGGCCTTGGTGGCGAAGAAGGCGCCTTTGACATGGACGTCGAACATGCGGTCGTAATTCGCCTCGTCGATCTCCTCCATCGCCGGGCTGCCGCCCGCGATGCCGGCATTGTTGACCAGGATGTCGATGCGCCCGGCCGCCGCCTCGACCGCGCGGATCGCTTCGGCGAAGGCACCCACATCCGAGACATCGGCGATTGCCAGGATCGGGTCGCCGCCCGCCGCCCGCAGGGAATCGGCCGTCTCCTCGGCCGCCGCGCGGTCGACGTCCTGAACCACGATGCGCGCGCCGCGCGCCGCCAGGGTCTCGGCATGGCTGCGCCCCATGCCCTTGCCCGACCCGGTGATCAGCGCGACCTGGCCGTCGAACCGGCTGTTGGCTGGCTGGTTGGTGGAGTTCTCAGTCATCGGCTTTCTCCCAAGCGGCCTCTCGCCCTTCGAGACGGTCCCTTATCCTGAGGAGCTCGCGCAAGCGAGCGTCTCGAAGGGGACCTCCTCAGGGTGAGGGTCCTAAAGCAAACATTCTCTCCTCATCCTGAGGAGACTGCGCAGCGGTCGTCTCGAAGGGTGAAATGGCACGGCATCGACCACGCGCCTCTAAATTCCCACGATGACCTGGCCGCCGTTGGGGCTGACCGTCTGGCCGGTGATGAAATCCGCCTCGGCCGAGCACAGGAAGGCGACCAGGGCCGAGACCTCTTCCGGATCGGCGTAGCGGCCCAGGGGGATTTCCTTCTCGGCATGGGCCTTGCGCGATTCCTCGGTGGTCAGGGCGAAGACCATGGGGGTCAGGACCCAGCCCGGGGCGACGCAGTTGACGCAGATCTTCCAGGGCGCGAATTCCAGGGCCCAGCATTTGGTCAGGGCCATCAGCGCGCCCTTGGCGCCGCAGTAATGGGCCCGGTCGCCGACCGCGCCCATGCCTTCGACCGAGGCGATGTTCACGATCTTGCCGCCGCCCCGTGCCTTCATGCCCGGCAGCACGGCCTTGGTCGCGAAGAAGGCCCCTTTGACATGGATGTCGAACATGCGGTCGTAGGCCGCCTCGTCGATCTTCTCCATCGGGTTGTCGCCGCCCGCGATGCCCGCGTTGTTGACCAGGATGTCGATCGGTCCGGCCTCGGCCTCGGCCGCGCGGATCGCCTCGGCCGTGGCGGCGGCGTCGGAAATGTCGGAGATCGCCAGGACAGGATCGCCGCCCAGGGCGCGCAGGGCCTCGGCCGCCTCCTCGGCGGCCGGCCGGTCGAGGTCGTGGACCACGATGCGCGCGCCGCGCCGGGCCATCAGTTCGGCATGGGTCCGCCCCATGCCCTTGCCCGATCCGGTGATCAAGGCGACCTTACCCTCCAGGCTCGCCATGGCTTTCTCCCTCCAGCCCGTCCAATCACGCGGACTTTGGCGAAGCGCGACCGTCGTCGCAAGCGAAGGCGCGACTTCGTTCGAGCCATTCCCGCACCGGCCATCTGCCCCGACGACTCCGACGTTTGATCGGGCGAGGCCCAGCGCTAGGATACGACCGCTCACCTGGGATCATCCATGATCGGCCAGGGATGCGCCGAGGGAGAAAGCCATGACATACGAGACCGTCACCTACGCCGTCGAGCGGGGGGTCGGCGTCCTGACCCTGAACCGCCCGGACGCGCTCAACGCCATGAACGGCCGCATGGTCGAGGAAATCATCGACGTCCAGAAACGGGTCGCGGAGGACGACGCGGTCAACGCGCTTCTGGTCCAGGGCGCGGGCCGCGCCTTCAGCGCCGGCTTCGATCTCAAGGAGGCGGACGAGAGCGCCGGCGACCGCACGGTCGAGCAGACCCGCGCGATGCTCCAAATCGATTTCGACATGATCATGGGCTTCTGGCACTGCCCGAAGCCGACGGTCTCGGCGGTCCACGGCTACTGCCTGGCCGGCGCCTGCGAGGTCATGCTGGCCTGCGACATGACCGTGGCCAGCGAGGATGCCCGTTTCGGCGAGCCGGAGGTGCGCTTCGGCGCGGGCATCGTCGTCATGCTGATGCCCTGGATGACGGGTCCCAAGCAGGCCAAGGAACTGCTGCTGACGGGCCGCGATCGCATCTCGGCCGAACGCGCCCTGGCGATGGGCTTGATCAACGAGGTCGTGCCCGAGGGGCAGGCCCAGGCGGAGGGCCTCAAGCTGGCGCGCGAACTCGCCGTGCTCGATCCCCATGCCGTGCGCATGACCAAGGAGGCGATCAACCGCACCTACGAGAAGATGGGCATGCGTGAGGCGCTCCAGGGCGCGCTCGACCTCGATTGCATCCTGACCAGCCTGGACACGCCGGACCGCAAGAAGTTCCGCGAGGTCATGGGCAAGGAGGGCATGAAGGCCGCCCTGGCCTGGCGCGAATCGCGCTTCGGCGACGATTGACGCTGGTTCCCGGAAGCCGCTTCTCTACCCTCCCACCATACTCGAGGGGCGAAGCGGATCGAGTGGGGTGGGGGTGAAAACACGCTCTTTGTGCCCTGGATCATCAAACGTGAAGGCAGCCCCGCACATGACTCAAGAACATTGGTTGCGGCCGCTTCTGGCGCCGCGTTCGGCGGCCGTGGTCGGCGCTTCGGCACGGCCCGGTTCCTTGGGCGAAAGCTGCCTGCTCAAGACGCGAGAATACGGCTTCGAGGGGCCGGTCTATCCGGTCAATCCGCGCTACGAGGACTTGGCGGGAGAACGTTGCTACCCCTCGATCTCGGCCCTGCCCGAGCCGGTCGATCTGGTCATGCTCTGCGTCGGCAACGACCGGATCGAGGAGTCGCTGAAGGAGGCGATAGCGGCCGGCGCCAAGGCGATCCTGGTCTTCGCCAGTTGTCAACTTCCTGACGACACGGACCCGCCCCTGGCCCAGCGTCTGCGGGTGATCGCGCGCGAGGCGAACATCCCGGTCAGCGGCGGCAACGGCATGGGCTTTTACAATCCGGAGCACCGCTTCGTCGGCAGTTTCGGCGGCCTGCCCTACTCGCCGCGCCCGGGGCATATGACCCTGATCTCCCATTCCGGTTCGTCCCACTCGGCCATGGTGCTGAACGACGAGCGGCTGGGCTACAACCTGACCGTCTCGCCGGGCATGGAGCTGAACGGGACCGTCGCCGATTTCATGGATTACGCGCTCGAGCAGCCCTCGACCCGGGTCATCGGGTTGGTGCTGGAAACCCTGCGCGACCCGGCGGGCTTCGTGGCCGCCCTGGATAAGGCGGCGGCGCGGGATGTGCCGGTGGTGGCCCTCAAGCTGGGACGGACGGCTCGCGCGGCGCGGTTGGCGATCAGCCATTCCGGCGCGGTGGCGGGCGACTTCGCGGCCTATGAGGCGCTGTTCGACCGCTACGGCGTCCATCTTGTCGAGGCTCTAGACGAGTTGGCTTCGGCGATGAGCCTCTTTGCCCAGGGCCGCCCCGCGCGCGCCGGCGGGTTGGCCGGGATCGGCGATTCGGGGGGCGAGCGCGAATTGCTGGTCGACCTGGCCGACGGCCTGGGCGTGCCTCTGCACGGCCTGACGGCGGAGACCCAGGCGCGGCTGCGGGGCCTGCTGACCCCCGATCTGACGA
>JABIRQ010000123.1 GCA_018699755.1 Rhodospirillaceae bacterium
CGGGCCGCGACCATCGCCGCGCGCCGCCTGACCGCGGACTGGCTGGAGCGCTACGGGACCTGGCATCCGGTCGCCTGGGCACCGGCGGCGACGGCCCGGCGCCTCGAATCCTGGCTCCATTGGCGCGGGTTGCTGATCGGCAGCGAAGCCGAGCCGCTGGCCCCCACCCTCGACCGGGCCTTCGCCCGCCAGGCCCGCCATCTGGCCCGTATTGGCCCGGCGGACAGCCCATGGGATCGCGGGGGGCCGGAGCGCGCGCAGGTCGCGCGCGGCCTGATCCTGGCGGGCCTCGCGCTGGGCCTGGACGAGCGGTTGATGGAACGGGGCACGGCGCTGCTGGGCACGGAGATCGCGGCCCAGATCCTGCCCGACGGGGCCACCGCCGACCGCCGCCCCGAATCCGTGGCCGAGCTGCTGGAAGCCCTGGTGGGGCTGCGCGCGGCGCTCGAATCGAGCGGCCGCCGCCCGCCCGATACCATGCTCTCGGCAATCGACCGCTTGGCGCCGGCGCTGCGCTATCTGCGCCACGCGGATGGCGCGCTGGCGGTGTTCCATGGCGGCGGCGAGGGCGAGCCGCGCCGGATCGAAGCCCTGCTGGCGCGCTGCGGCGCCACCGGCGCGCTTCCGCCGAGCCTGCCCCATGGCGGCTATCAGCGCCTGACGGCGGGCGACACGGTCCTGCTGGTCGATGCCGCCGCGCCGCCGCCGCCCGGCCTGGACCGCCGGGCCCATGCCGCGCCCCTGGCCCTGGAGATGAGCGCGGGCAGCGAACGCCTGATCGTCAATTGCGGCGCGGATCCGGAAGCCAGCCAAGCCTGGCGCGCGGCGCAGCGGGCGACCGCGGCCCATTCCACCCTGGTCCTCGGCGACACCAACGCCGTCGCGCTGACCGGCGGCGGCGGCCTGGCGAGCCGGCCCGAGGTGACCTGCCGGCGCGAGACCGGCCAGAGCGGCGAGCTCCTGCTGCAGCTCTCCCATGACGGCTATGGCGGCGGCTTCGGCGCGATCCACCGGCGGCGCGTCTACCTGTCGGCCGACGGCACGGACCTGCGGGTCGAGGAGCGGATCACGGGGGCGGGCACGCATCCCGCCGCCCTGCGTCTCCATCTCGACCCCGCCGTGCGGGCCAGCCTGCTGGCCGACGGCGGCGGCGCGCTGCTGCGCCTCCCCAGCGGCCAGGGTTGGCGCCTGCGCATCGCCGGGGGCCGGCCGCGGATCGAGAGCAGCGTCTATTTCGGCGCCGGCGCGCCGCCGCGCAAGACCGAGCAGATCGTCGTCGATGCGGAGATGAGCCAGGCCGGCCCGCCTCTGCGCTGGGCGCTCCAGCGGATCGATGCCGGCGGCCCGCCCCCGCGTGGCGGCAAGGGCCGAAGCTAGCAGGCTGTTGAAAAAGGCCGGCAGACCCTTCGAGACGGCCCCCTTATCCTGAGGAGCGCGCGCAAGCGCGCGTCTCGAAGGGGAGCCTCCTCAGGGTGAGGTTAAAGTGATCACTTTTCTCATCCTGAGGAGCTCGCGGCAGCGAGCGTCTCGAAGGATGATTGGCACAACCCGCCTTTTTCAACAGCCTGCTAGAGCCGCCAGCGGCGGAAGCCCTCGGGCAAGACCGTGTCGCGCCACATGTCCTTGAGATCGGCCAGCAGCCCGCCGGGCACGAGAAGGGCGGCCAGATCCACGCCCGTCATGGCCTTGAAGGCGTCGTGGCCGACCACCCCCAGCACGCAGGCATAGGGCCCGGCCTCCGAAGGGTCGGCGAGAAGGCGCAGGCCGTATTCCGCCTCGGCCACCGCCGGATCAGCGACCGGGTCGTGGATATCGACGGCGAAACCGTGATCCGCCAGGGCACGGGCTAGGTCGACCACCTTGGAATTCCGGAGGTCCGGCACGTTCTCCTTGAAGGTCAGGCCCAGCACCAGGACGCGCCGCCCCGCCTCGTCTGGGACCTCGTCCGGGCCGATCGCCTCGGCCACCCGGTCCGCGACATAGCGCGCCATGCCGTCGTTGATGCGCCGGCCGGAGAGGATGATCTCGGGGTGGTGGCCGATGCGCTGGGCGAATTCGGCCAGATAGAAAGGATCGACCCCGATGCAATGGCCGCCGACCAGGCCGGGGGTGAAGGGCAGGAAGTTCCATTTGGTCCGGCTGGCCGCCAGCACGTCATGCACGGACAAGCCGGCGCGGTGGAAGATCATCGCGATCTCGTTGACGAAGGCAATGTTGAGATCGCGCTGGGCATTCTCGATCACCTTGGCAGCCTCGGCCGTGCGGATGTCGCGGGCGACGAAAGTGTTGCCGCCGTTGATCGCGCCGTAGACCGCGGCCAGGTGTTCGGCCACCTCGGGGGTCTGGCCGGCGACCACCTTGGTGATGTGCTCCACCGTGTGTTCGCGGTCGCCGGGATTGATGCGCTCGGGCGAGTAGCCGAGGAAGAAATCGCGCCCACAGGCCAGGCCGGAGCCCTCGGCCAGGATCGGCCCGCAGACCTCCTCCGTCACGCCGGGGCTGACCGTGCTTTCGAGCACGACGATCGCACCCTTCGCCATAACCCCGGCAACCGTGCGGCAGGCCGCGCGCACCGGGCCGAGATCGGGGCTGTTGTCGCCGTCCACCGGCGTGGGCACGGTGACGATGAAGATGTCGGACCCGCGCATCGCCTCGACCTCGGTCGTCGGGCGCAAGGTCGTGGCGGCGAGGACCGCCTCCGGCACTTCGCCGGTCCGGTCGTGGCCCTCGGCCAGCTCCGCCACCCGGCCCGCGTCGATGTCGAAGCCGGTGACCGGGAAATGCCTGGCCAGGGCCACGGCGAGCGGCAGCCCGACATAGCCCAGGCCGACGACGGCGATACGGTGGGCGGCGGGGCTCGGGTCGGTGGGCGGCATGGGCAGGACTCCGAGTCCGAAGAAAGGCCGGGGATGGCCGGGTCCGGTCGGCGCGTGGTCTAGGCAGCGGGCCGAAGCTTGTCAATGCGGCACCCGGCCCCGTCCCGCGTCGACCGGAGCCGGTCAGGCACCAGCATGGCTTGACGTTCACCGTTTGAACAGCGTAATGTTCACATCTTGAACGCCGAGGCGGCGGGGCCGGCTACTTGGCCCGGAGGATGAAGGTTTGGCCGATCGCAGCGGGCGCGCGGGCGCCATCGACCAGGAAGCGGAGATCACGCTCGGCCTGTTGCAGGCCGTGCACGAGAACGATTCCCTGACCCAGCGTTCCGTGGCGCAGGATCTCGGAATTGCGCTCGGGCTCGCCAACGCGTACCTCAAGCGCTGCGTCAAAAAGGGCCTGATCAAGGTCCAGCAGGCGCCGCCCAACCGCTATGCCTACTATCTCACGCCCCAAGGTTTCACCGAGAAATCGCGCCTGACGGCGGAATACCTGTCCTATTCCTTCTCGGTGTTCCGCCGCGCGCGGGCCGATTGCGAGGCGGTGTTCGAGGATTGCGTCCGGCGCGGGCGCAACCGGGTCGCCCTGTGCGGGGTGGGCGACGTGGCGGAGATCGCCATCCTCTGCGCGCGCGAATTTCCAGTCGAGATCGTCGGCCTGGTCGATCGGTCTTACCGCGAATCGGGCAACGGCAGCTTCCACGACCTGCCCGTGGAACGCTACCTGATCGAACTGGGCGCGGTGGACGCCGCCATGGTGACGGACATGAAGGATGCCCAGGCGGTGTTCGAGGGCCTGCGCGCCCAGATGCCGGAGGACCGGGTGCTGACCCCCGCGGTGCTGCGCGTCTCGCGCAAGGCGGCCGCGGCCCCCGATGCGGAGCCGGGCGCATGACCCGCTGGTATGTGGCCCAGACCCACGCGAAGGGCGAGCACAAGGCCCTGTTCAACCTGAACCGCCAGGGCTTCACCGCCTATCTGCCCCAGTACCGCAAGCGCCGGCGCCACGCCCGCCGCACCGACTGGATCAAGGCGCCGCTGTTCCCGCGCTACATCTTCGTCGCCTTCGACCCGCAACGCGCGCGCTGGCGTTCGATCGGCTCGACCATCGGTATCGCCCATCTGGTCTGCGCCAGCGACCGGCCCCTGGCCCTGCCCGACGGCGTGATCGACGACATCCGTGCGCGCGAGGCTGAGGACGGCCTAGTCGATCTGGCCGAACCCGCGCCTTTCGAGAAGGGTGAGGCGGTCCGCGTGACGGCCGGGCCGCTGGCCAACCTGATCGGGTTCTTCGAGGAAATGACCGATTCGGAACGGGTGACCGTCCTGCTCGACATGCTGGGGCGACCCCTGCGCGTGCGTCTGCGCACCGAGCAGGTCGCCGCCTACGCCTGACCAAGGGTTTGCCGCAAGCCGAATTGACCTGATAGAAGGTCGCGCAGCGGCCGCGACCGTCGGCCATCTCCGAGCGGGCGCGTTGCGATGCTTTCCAAGGCCATGGCCGCACAACATTTCGCCGGACGAAACCTCGTCCGGACGAGCCGCGCGGCGCGGGTCGCCGCGTGACGGCCGAAATGGACCCCCGCCTGGCCGAAATGCGCGAAGCTTGGCACGCAAAAGCCAGCCTGCGCGCACTCTACGCCGACTATTACCGCCGTATCGGCGAGACACTCGCCGCCGGCCGCACCCTGGAAGTTGGCGCGGGCTTCGGAAATTTGAAGCATTTCGATCCGGCGACGATATCCATCGATGTGCTTGCCGCCCCCGGCCTTGACGCGATGGCCGACGCACAGCGCCTGCCCTTCGCGGCCGGCTCCTTCGCGAATATCGTCATGGTCGACGTGTTGCATCATATCGAGAGGCCGCTGGATTTCTTCCACGAGGCGGCGCGGGTGCTGCGGCCCGGCGGGCGGCTCGCCCTGCTGGAGCCAGCGATCACGCCAATCAGTTGGGCCTTCTACCATTTCCTGCATCCCGAGCCGGTGGACTGCGGCGCGGACCCCATGACCGCCGAGGCGCCCGATCCGGATCGCGACGCCTTCGACGCCAACCAGGCAATCCCCACCCTGCTCTTCGGACGTTGCGGCGCACGCTTTCGCGCCGCCTTCCCGGAGCTTGCGATCGTGTCGCAGACCCGCCTCAGCCTCTTCGCCTATCCGCTGAGCGGCGGTTATCGCCAGTGGAGTCTGATCCCGCGCCCGCTGATCCGTCCCGTCCTGGCCTGCGAGGACGCGCTGCTGCCGATCCTCGGCCCGGCGATGGCGTTCCGCATGCTGGTCGTGCTGGAGCGGCAATGACCGCGGTGCAGCCCCGAAGCGGGATCGAGCCGCGCCTCGCCCTGACGATCTTTGCCGCCGCCCTGGCCGTGCGTCTCGTCAATATCCTGCTCCTGCCCGACGGCGCGGCCGGCCATTTCCTCGACGATTCCCATGGTTATTGGGACGAGGCGGCGATCCTGAACGACCGCGGCTGGCTGTACTGGTGGGACAGCACGCTCGGCGCCCTGCCCGAACGGCGGCCGCCGCTTTACATGTATTTCCTGGCCGTCTCGCGCGCCCTGTTCGGCCCCTCCCTGGCGATGGCGGCCGTGCTGCAAGCCGCCGTCGACGCCGGCAGCTGCGTGCTGATCGGCCTGCTCGCGGCGCGGATCGATACGACGACGGCGCGTTGGTCGGGTGCCCTGGCCGCCGTCTGGCCCGCCCTCGTTATCCATAGCGCCCTGATCGTCTCGGACAGCCTCTTTCTGTTCCTGTTCCTGCTGGCAATCGCACTGGGCCTGCGTGCGGCCGATACCGGCCGAGCCGGACATGCGGCGGCCGCCGGCCTCGCCTTCGGTTTCGCCGTCATCACCCGCAACGTCATCCAATTCCTCTACCCCGTCGCCATCCTCGCCCTCGTCTTCGCGCTGTGGCGCCGGGGGATTCGCCGGGCCCTCGTATCGGCCTTCGTCTTCGCGATCGCCGCCGCGCTGCTGCCGGGCACGATCATCCAGCGGAATATCGCGGATTTCGACACCCCGGCCCTGACCTCGCAGACGGGCGCCCATATTCTCAACTGGGTTCTTCCCGAGATTCGGTATTTGGCCGACGGCACGCCGCCCAGCGCCAGCCGGGCCGAGCACAATCGCATCCTTGAGGAACGGCTGGCATCGCGGCCGGAGGCGGACGGCCCCGCCACCAGCTTCACGCTCGACCGCATGATGCGCGACATCGCCGGCGAGCAGATGCGCGAGCTGCCCTTCGACGCCTATCTCCGGGCTTGGCTCGTGGGCGCGATCACCAATCTGGTCGCGCCGCCCGTGATCTCCGATCCGCGCGTGCGCGCCCTGCCCAAGCCCAGTTTCGCCGAGACCGCAGGCGACGGCGCCCGCGACCGCATCGAACGCTATCTGGACAAGAGCGGCGGGGCCTATCTCTCCAGCCTGCTTTTCGGCTTGGCCTTCGCCGCGCTGGCCGGCGCCGCGCAAATATGGGGCGCGGCTTGCCTCTTGCGCACCCGTCCGTGGATCGCCCTCGCCGCACTCGCCCTGGTCGCCTATGTGCTGGCCGTCACGGGACCGGTCACTGGGCCCAAATACCGGCTGCCCGCGGAGCCAGCGCTGATCGTCTTCGCCGCAGCCGGACTGGCCGATCTGTCGAGACGTCTGAAGCTATGGCGAGGTCGCGGACGAACCTGATCGCCCCGAAGCGGCCGATGCAACCGAATTGTTCAAATCACCGGGTGCGCCCGGCGCGCGCGCCAGCGCCAGCAATCCCGCACCGGCGAGCCACAGGGTCGCCATCCACCAGACCTGCCAAATGCCGTAGCTGAGCAAGGCGATGACCACGGCCGTGACGACCAGCGACGCCACCGCCGCCGCGTGACGCCCGGAAAGGCCGAGGCCCGCGATCCGGCCGAGCGCGAGCATGACCCCCAGCAGGCTCATCACAGCGCCTGGCAGGCCAAGCTCCAGCCATAATTGCAGCATCGCGTTGTGGGGATGGAGGGGCATCGCCTGCAGCGCGTCGTTCCGAACGCCCTGTCCGCGATTGTCGGAGCCCGGGTTGAGGGTGTTGATCTGGGCGGTCATGTCGGTCGCGCGACCGGGCATCGCGCGCGACGCATCGAGCCCCCAGCCAAAGAACGGGCGTTCCAGACTGCGCTCGCCCGCAAAATTCCAGATGAACAGGCGGTGCAGATGCGAGGTCGGCACATGCGAACCGATCGCCTCCAGGCTTCCGCCTTCGGTGATCTGCGTCGCCAGGAACGGCGATGCCAGCCCGCCCGCGACGATCAACACCGAAACGACGCGCAGCGTTCGCTTGAGATTGATCGAGGACGCCAGGAACACGGCGGCGCCGATCGCCAAGCCGACGACGGAGGATGCGTTCTCCAACCGGGTTAGCAGAAAAAACGTCGCCGCGACAATGGCAAGAGCGGCAAGCGGCCTGCGTCGCGGCACTAACACAAGCACGGCGAGCCACACGAAAATGGCGAATACGCTGGTCGTCCGATTGAACGCGACCGTATAGACAAAGGGCGCATCGGGTCCTTGGAATGTGTGGCGCAGGAATTCGGTCAGCATCCCGGCGGTCAGGATTTCGAACCCGAGCAACGCCAGCGCAACGAGCAGGCCGGCGAGGAAGCCGTTGCCCACGACCGTCGCGCCCCGCGCGTCGAGCCTCCGTGCCACCGCCCAGAGGACAAGCCCGGCCAAGCCGGTTCCGGCCACCTGGGCGGCAAGCTGGAGACTGCGTCCGGGATCGATCGACCACAGGGCCGTCAGCGCGCCCCAAGCAGTGAGGAGCGCCATAAGCGCGGCGGCGCCCCAAGGCATCCGTGCGAACAGGGCGCGCCGTTCCAAGGCCGCGACGGACAAGGCCGCAGCCACCAGCAGGATGGGCATCATCTTCGCCCCCAGCACGGCGAGAGGCATCGCGACGAAACCGGCGAAGGCCAGGAGGTGGCAGGATCGGAGACGGAAGGGCAAACCGGCCTCGTGAAACAGCGGATATCTCGGGGGCGCCTCGGGGACGCCGCCGCATGTATTTCCCATAGCCGCCGCCCGGTCAACGATGGGCCTGCGCCCGATTGGCGCGCCCTACATCGACCTGATACAAGCCCAAGTCGAACCGCCGGTCATCGGGAGCCCAGGCCGAATGCGACGCAGTGCCGCGATCGCCCTAAAGCTATGCATTTCCATCCTGCTCGTCTGGCTGGTGGCGCGGCACGTCGATCTGGAGAGCCTGGTCAGTCGGCTCGGCCAGCTCGGTTGGTTGCCGATCGGCGCGGTGGCCGCCGCGAGTCTAGCCCAGATTCCGCTCACCGCCCTGCGTTGGAACGCGATCCTGGCCGCCTTGGGAACGGGACCGCGCTTCGCCGACAGCCTGCGGGTGACCGCCATCGGCCTGTTCTTCAACGCCACCCTGCCGGCAGTCGTCGGCGGCGACGCCGTGCGGGTGTTCTATGCGCGCGGCCTGGGAGTCGGGTTGCGCACCGCTATCCACTCGGTCCTGCTCGACCGGCTGAGCGCGCTTGTCGCCTTGATCCTGATGGCAGCCGTCGGCCTGCCCTGGTCCCTGGCCATGGTGACCGACGGCGAGCTGCGCCACGGCTTGATCCTGGCCGTCGCGCTCGGCCTGGCCGGGCTGATCGGCCTGGTTCTGCTCGACGGCATCGGACGCCAGCTGGCGCGCTGGCCTCTGGGCCGCGCCGTCGCGCTGTTCGGCGCCGATTGCGCGCGCATCCTGCGCAGTCCGCGGCCCGCCGCCGCGACTCTCACCCTGTCCAGCTGCGTGCATCTCCTCGACATCGCCAAGGCCTATGTCGTGGCGCTCGCGTTGGGCGCGCCGCTCGGCCTGGGCGCGGCGCTCCTTCTGGTGCCTCCGGTGATCCTGAGCGCCGTGCTGCCGATCTCGATCGCCGGATGGGGCGTGCGCGAGGTGGCGATGGTGCTGGCGCTCGGCCAGATCGGCATCGCGCCGGTCGATGCCCTGTCCATCTCGATCGTCATGGGCCTGTCGCAGATCGGCCTGGGGATTCCGGGTGGGCTGCTCTGGCTTACGACCGGAGCGCGGCGCGGCGAAGCCGCCAATGCGCCGTGAGCCACGTGAGGGCGAGCGCCCAATAGACCGAATAAGGCAGGATGTTGGGCAGGATATAGCGGTCGTTGCCTAGCCAACCGCCGATGGCGGGGTAATACAGGATCATCAGGGTCAGCAGCAGGTGCAGCCAGAGCGGGATGGGAGGCCGTATCCCGCCCGGCCGGCGGATGCGCCACAGAGCCCGTGTCGCGACCGCCCAGCCGATCAGAACCGGGACCAGGACCAAGAAGGAATAAGCCGCGATCCATGGCAGATAGCTGTATCGCGCTTCCGTCTGCCGGCGGTCCAGCACGCCGTCCCGCGGCTTGTAGATCTGATCGTAGAAGAAATAGAGCTGGAACGGATTGACGTGACCGGTGGCGCGGAAGACATGCCAGCCGATCACCTCGGCGGTCAGCCAGGGATGCTCGGCGAAAACAGCAAGCGCGAGATCCACGCTCACCGTGTCGAGCCGAATCGGGTCGACTGCGCCCGTCGCCGGGTCGCGCGCCGCCTCATCCACCCGGGCCCGCAACGCGGCGGCCTGCAGATCCACCGCCGGCGCATCGTTCAGATCCGTCACCGACAGGTCCGGGTCCTGGGCGAGGGCCAGGACGCGGGGCGCGATATATTGCAGCGGATCGTTCGACGCCTGGCCTGGGGTCACCGCGAAATGCCCAGTCGCCGCCTGATTGTGAAATCCCAACCCGATCAGAACAGCGCCGTAGCCAACGACCAGCGCTATCGAAAGCGCGACGGTGCGGCCAAAGCTGCGGCCCCGAAAGGCGACGCAGGTCGCCAAGACGAAGGCCACGGGCAGAGCGAGAGAGATCGGCCGTTGCAAATAGGCGATGCCGAGCAGCAATCCAAGACCGAACCAAGCGGCCCCGCGCCAAACCATGCGGGAGCCGTCACCGGAGCGGACGACCAAAGCGATGAAGATCGCCATCGCACCCATGACGAAGGCGAAATACAAGGCCTCGCTGAACAGGGCTCCGGCGTATTGAACGGTGGTCGGCTCAAGCGCTAGAAACAGGCTGGCAAGGAGCGCGACGCCGCCCGGAAGGGTTTTTCGCAGCGCCGCATAGAGCGCGGCCACGCCGAGCGCACAGGTCAGCGCCTGGAAGGCAAAAAACCACCCGACCATGCCGGTCGGAAAGACGCGATCGGGCAGAAACCGAACCTTGTCGGTTATCGCGCCGTAGAGCGCGATCGCGCGACCGTACAGGAAAGGCCCATCCGCCATCTGGACCGCCCATGACCCGCTGTCGCGATAGTGTTCGACTAGGCCGACACCCTCCCGGAAGAATTTCCCGGCATCCGACTTGACCATCGCATGGACGGTGGGCCTGCCCTCGATCGCGGACTCGTACCGATCGTATTCGGCCACGAAAACGCCGACAACGGCGAGGCGGATCGCAAGCGCCAGCAGGAATACGGCAAGAACCGAAAATCCCCCCGCACGGGCCATGCCGGACAAGCGACCCCGCTCATCACGGTCATGTATGGCTGGTTTCATGGCGCTGCGAAGAGGATCCTGTGGGGACACGCGTCGGGTCTAGCACAAGAACCGCGGCGCGGAAGCGAAAATCCATCCGGATCCCGACCGGGCACGCCTTGTGCGCGGGGTCCCGCGATGCCATTTTCCCTGCGCCGCAACCGCCAGCGCAGGCTCCATGGCCACGAGACTCGCGAACGCCATCATTCTTCTCTTCGTGGCCGCCAACCTGGCCGTCATCGCGGTTTTCGAACAACGCTACGGTGGCGCGCCGATCGGGTTCTGGCGCGGCTTTCTGTTCTACGGCGGGCCGGCGGTTTTGGCCCTCGCCGGCTTGGCCTCGTTCCGGGCTTCGAAGGCCGCTCGCTTTTCGCTCGTCGCCTGCATCCTGGCTGCCCTGGGCGCACTGTACGGTGCGGAAGTTTATCTCGGCAGCCCCCGGTCCAAGGGCGTCGATACGACAGCCGCCTATGCCGCGCGGGCCGGCATCACCTTCGATCCGCGAACCATGGTCGAGGCCGTCGCCGATCTGCGCGCCGAGGGCAAGGCGGCGATGCCGGCCTTTTTTCCGCGCACTCTCATCCGCCGGCCGGCCGCACCCGACGGCGGCGACCTCTACCCTCTGTCCAACCATGCCAACCGCCTGATCGTCCATTGCAACGAAGAGGGTCCCTGGCGCCTTTACGAGACCGACGAGCAAGGCTTCAACAATCCGCCTGGCCTGTGGGACGGCGCACCGATCGAATTGGCCCTGATCGGTGATTCCTTCGCCTGGGGCGTGTGCGTGCCGCGCGCGGATTCGATCGCCGACCGGCTGCGCCATCGCGCACCGCGCACCGCTACCCTGGGCATGAGCGCGGACGGGCCGCTCGCCGAACTCGCCACCTTGCGCGAATACCTGCCGGCCCTGCGCCCGAAGACCGTCCTGTGGCTGTTCTACGAGAACGACCTGACCGACCTGGAGGCCGAGCGCACCAATCCCCTGCTCATGGCCTATCTGGACCCGGCGTTCAGCCAGAACCTCTACGAGCGGCGGCCGGAGATCGAGGCCTATCTCGATGCCTATATGGCCGACCGGCTGGCTCAGATCGCCGCGGAGGACGCGCGCAAGGGCGGCGTTGCGGCGGAGACACGCAGCCTGACGGGCATCCTGGCTTTCGCGCGCCTGCGCTTGCTGCTGGCGGGGATCATGGGACGCACGAGCTTCGACTGGCCGCTCTACCGGCGCATTTTGGAAGGCGCGCGGGATACGGTCGCGGGATGGGGCGGCGAGATCGTCTTCGTCTACTTGCCCTCGCCCAACCAACTGCTCGGCGTGCCCGACCTCACCAACTACCGCCAGGCGATCAAGGGCAAGCTGTTCGGCATCGCCGGGGATTTGGGCATTCCGGTGATCGACACGGAACCGGGCCTGGAAGCGGTCGAGGACCCCTACCGCTTGGCGCATTTCGCCGGCGGCCATTTCAGCAGCGAGGGATACGCCGTCGTGGCGCGGGAGATTCTCGCCGGGCTCGAGGCGGCCGGGCGCCTGTCCGCGCCCTAAAACGCCTTCAGCTTGCGGAAGGCGAAGACGACCATCTGAAGCAGCAGCCAGCCGTGGCGGAAGCGCGAGATCTGGGTCTCGCCGTAGCGCCGGCTGGCGTAGCGGATCGGCACCTCGACGACCTTCAGGTTGAGCTTGGCCGCGCCGAAGATCAGGTCGAAATCGCCGAAGGGATCGAATTCACCGAAATAGTCCCGGTTGTCGGCGATGCGCCGGTAATGGGCCCGGGTCAGCACCTTGGTGCCGCACAGGGTGTCGGTAAAACGCTGGTTCAGCAGGAAACTGAACAGGACAGAGAAGATGTGGTTGGCCAGGAGGTTCAGGAAGCGCATGGCCTGATCCTCCATCGGGTAGACCAGGCGCGTGCCGTTGACAAACTCGCCCTTGCCGGTCTGCAAGGCCTGATAGAATTTGGCCATCTGCTCGGGCGGCACCGTCATGTCGGCGTCGAGGATCATCAGCACATCGCCGCGCGCCGCGTCGAAAGCCTTGCGCACGGCGTCGCCCTTGCCGCGCCCGTCCTGGACCAGGACCTTGATGTCCCGGTCCGGATAGGCTGCGGCCACCCGCTCCATCTCCTCCAGGGTGCCGTCCTGGCTGTGGCCCTCGACGAAGACGAGTTCGATGTCCGGGCAGAAGGCCGGCAGGCGCTGGACCAGCGGCTCGATATTGCCCTTCTCGTTGCGCGCCGGCACGACGACGGTGGCGGAGAGCGGCGCCTCGTAGCCGGCCAACCTGTCCGAGCGCGCGACGACATAGTTGCGCAGGCAGAGCCCGCGAAAGAGCGGCAGGGTGGCGATGAAACGGTTCACGACCACGCCCAGCCCGGCCAGACGCTTGGGCAGAAGCTGGCGCCATTCGCGCTTGATGATCTCGAAATCGGCAAGCTGGAGCAGGCAGGAAATGTCGTCGAGGCGGAGATAGTTCTCGGCCGGCGCCGGGCTTTTGAGGCCGACCGCCGCGACCAGATTCAGCAACGGCCCCCACAGGCGCGAGTGATAGGCGACGACGATGCGCGTGTCCCGGTCGCACAGGCCGTGCAGGCGGCGGAAGGCTTCCTCGACGTCTTCGAGGAAGCCGATCGTGTCGGAAAGCAGAATGACGTCGAACGGGCCTTTCAGCCCGTCAAGCAGCGCCGGATCCTCGATATCGCCGGTGTGGAATTCGAGACTCGGATGCCGCTCGCGCGCGAGAGCGACCATGCGTTCGGAAAGATCGACCCCGATGCCAACCGACGGATTCAGGGCGGCCAGGGTGTCGCCGATGCCGCAGCCGAGATCGAGCACCCGCAGTCCCCCGGGCACGAGGAAGCGCAGATAGGCTTCGTCCTCCTCGTAGAAAAATGCGTTGCGCGCGCGCCAGCGCGGGCGCTCGGGCGCGAGGCGGTCGAAGAGGTCCCGGATCGCGCGTTTGCGCTCCGACAGGCCTTCCGCCTGAGGCGCTTCGCGCGGGGAGGGAGCGGCCTCGGTCATGGCGAGGATCCTCGTGTCTGCTCGTCCGGCTGGATTCGGCGGCCACTCATAAGCCAAAGGACTCCGCCCGGCAAGCTGACCACGGCAAGCAGCAGACCGAACAGGAGAGAGGCCGCAAGCGCGTCGGCCTGGGCGATGCCGGCGAAACCGAAACCGACCACGACCGCACCTTCACGCAGGCCCCAGCCGGCGAGCGAGATGGGCAGCACAGCAATCGCGACGATCGGCGGCGTCAGCAACAGGCAGGCGGTCAGGCCGAGATCGACATCGATGGCTCGCCCGGCGAGATAGAGTGCAAACGCGCTGAGCCCCAAAAGCAGCAGGGAAGCCGCACCCACCCGGAGGCCGTAGCGGCGGCCGAGCAGGGCGCGGCGCGCATCCCGCGCGACGGTCACGAAGGGCCGGGTCAAGGCCCACCGCCCGAAGATGCCGAGCAGCGAGAGGGGCAAGGCGAACAGCAACGCGAAGGCGAACAGCCCGCCGACCAGCACGGCCGTCACGCTCCAGCGCGCGACGGGATCGTCCAGCAACGCGAAAAGCCAGGGCAAGCTGGCAGCCATCGCCAGCAGGATCACGAAGAGCGCCGAGAGGCGGTCGACGAAGACCCCCGAAAAGGCTTCGCCCAGGGGGCGGCCGTCGCGATGGGCGTACCACAGGCGAAAGGCGTCGCCGCCGATGCTGGACGGCAGGGTCTGGTTGAAGAAGGCGCCGATCATGAAGAAGCGCAGCGCGGCGCGCGCAGCGAGCGCCTTGCCGATAGCGGCCGTCACCAGTCGCCAGCGCTGGCTGGCGACCAGAAACTGGGCGAACAGACAGAGGACCGCAAGCAGGGTCCAGCCGGGATCCAGGCGCGCAAAACGCGCGGCGAGCGGCGCCATGTCCACCTGCCCCACCAGCCACCAGACGAGGCCGGCGGAGACCGCGCCCTTGAACGCGAACAGGACCGCCTTGCGGGTCACGACGCGCCGTTGAGCAAGGACGCGAAGGCATCCCAGGCGATTTCGGGATAGAAGCGGTGGCCGCCCGGGCCCGGCGCCGCAGCGATCCGGTCGCCCGCGCCGAGCGCCTCGTAAACCGCCCGCGCCGCGGCGGTCACCGCCTCGGCCTGGGCGAAGGGCCAGATATGGTCCGCATAGCCGGCGACGGCGAGGAAGGGGCGGGGCGCGCAAAGCGCGACAATATCGTCCATCTCCAGCCATTCGAGAATGCCGGGAATGACGTTCTGCCCCTCAAAATTCGGGCGGACCGCAATCGTCTCGCGGATGTAGCCGACGCAACCGCTGGCGAGCACGCCGGCGATCCGGGGGTCCAGGGCCCCGGTGAGGACCGCCGTGGCGCCGCCCGCCGAGTTACCCATCGCATAGATCGCCTCGGGCCGCGCGCCCACGGTCCCGGCATTCGCAATCAACCAGCC
>JABIRQ010000248.1 GCA_018699755.1 Rhodospirillaceae bacterium
ATCCCAAGCTCCTGCAGCAGACCCGCCATCGCCTTGAGGAAGAGTTTGCCCTCCGCCGTCGCACCGGCGCTTTTCACATAGCCGCCGTCGATCTTGACGACATCGACCTCCAGCGCCTGCAGATACTGGAAGGCGGCGGCACCCGAGCCGAAATCGTCCAGACAGACCATATGGCCCTTGCCGCGCAGACTCTGGATGAAGGCGTTGACCGAGGCGAGGTCTTCGATCTTCGCCGATTCGGTCACCTCGAAAATAAGCTGATCACGCACCGCCTCGTAGCGCGACAACAGGTTCGAAAGACCGGCCATGAAACTGACATTCGCCAAGGAATCGGCGGAGAGGTTCACGGCGACCATATAGTGCCGGCCGGCCGCCGCCTTCTCGACCAGGAAATCGAGCACCTTTCGGCACATCGCGATGTCGAACTCGTGAATCAGGCCGACTTGTTCGGCGAAGGTGATGAACTCGAAAGGCGAGCAATCGAGCTTGGTCCGGCCGAAACGAACCAAGGCCTCGAAATGGTGCGTGGCCGTGCCGTCGATATCCATGATCGGCTGGAAGGCGGTCTCGAAGGTTCCTTCCGCCACCATGTTCCGGTAGGCCCGCACCCGGTAAAGCGCATCCGCGGCCAGGGTTTCGATATTCTCCGACAGGCGGTCGATCGAGAAGGTCTCGCCCTGCGCCGCGCAGAATCGGTTGATCGTATAGACGAGGGCTTTGCCGACCTCGGCTTCGGGCCGCGGCGCCGGCAGGCCCAGGGAATCGGGAATCGCCGGCCATTGCTCGGACAGTTCCCGGGCGAAATCCGTCACCCGGTCCTGGAGCGCGCGCACCGACAGGCCCGGGGCGCGGCCCTGTGCCTCTCTCGGATCGGAGTTCTCGACGGGCGCGCTGACCATGACTGTCAAATCCCTTCGGCGGGGCCGGCGAATACGAAGTCCGCGCAGAACGGATGGAACGGGCGGACCGGGGCTTGTCAGGCACGCTAGGGCGGATACCTTAAGGAACCCTTGCCCGCGCCCTCGAAGGAGGCCGAGACGGGCCGGATTTGTCGAAAAGGCGGAGAACGCGGTGGCGGAGCGAACGGCGACAGACGGCCAACTCAAACCGGCGACGGCCCCCGCGGCGATCGACCATGTCGATGTCTGGGTCTTCGATCTCGACAACACGCTCTACCCGGCAAGCTGCGATCTTTTCGCCCAGATCGACGACAAGATGCGCAGCTTCATCACCGAACTGCTGGGCTGCGACGATATCCGAGCGCGCGAGGTCCAGAAGGGATTTTTCCTCAGCCACGGCACGACCCTGCGCGGCCTGATGGATTTTCACGGCGTCGACCCGCACGATTTCCTCGCCCATTGCCACGCCATCGACCACAGCGTGGTGCCGCCCAGCCCGGCCTTGGACCGCGCCCTTCACGCGCTGGAAGGGCGCAAGCTGATCTTCACCAACGGATCCGTCCGCCATGCCGAAGCGGTGGTGGAGCGGCTGGGCGTGGCCCACCATTTCGAGGATATCTTCGACATCGTGGCCGCCGACTACCTGCCCAAACCGGACATGGCCGCCTATCGCAGCTTCATCAAGCGTCACGATCTCGATCCGCGCGCCGCCGCCATGTTCGAGGACATGGCCAAGAATCTCGTCCCGGCCCATGCCCTGGGCATGACGACCGTATGGATCCGCCACGACAGACACTGGGCGAGCGAGGGGTCGGAGGGCGATCACGTCCACCATGTCGCCGACGACCTGGTCGACTGGCTGGAGGCCGCCATCGCCGCGCGTGCGGGGCCGGTCGCAGGCTAGCGCTCGCGCGCCCGACGGGTACCGACCGCGCGTTGGCGCCGCGCGTTGACAGGGGCCGGGTGCGCCCCCATCCTCCGCGCGATTCGGAACCGGATGGGAAGATCGCGGCCATGGACAAAGCACAGCTCGAATCCGTCATCGACTCCGCGTGGGAAGCGCGCGATTCGGTCAATCCCGACACCAAGGGCGAGGTCCGCGACGCGGTCCTGGCGTCCCTCGACGCCCTGGATTCGGGCGCGGCGCGGGTCGCCGAGAAACAGGCCGAGGGCTGGCACGTCAACCAGTGGCTCAAGAAAGCGGTTCTGCTGTCCTTCCGGTTGCGCGATTCCGAAATCATCGCGGGCGGCCCGGCCGATCCCTGGAACGGCACCTCGGTCTGGTTCGACAAGATCCCGTCCAAGTTCTCGGGCTGGGACGCGGCGCGCTTCAAGAAGGCCGGCTTCCGCGCCGTGCCCAACTGCGTCGTCCGCCATTCGGCCTATATCGCGCCCGGCGTCATCCTCATGCCGTCCTTCGTCAATATCGGCGCCTATGTCGATTCCGGCACCATGGTCGACACCTGGGCGACCGTCGGCTCCTGCGCCCAGATCGGCAAGAACTGCCATATCTCCGGCGGCGCGGGCATCGGCGGCGTGTTGGAGCCGTTGCAGGCCGACCCGGTCATCATCGAGGACAACTGTTTCATCGGCGCCCGCAGCGAGGTCGCGGAGGGCGTGATCGTGGGCGAGGGCTCGGTTCTCTCCATGGGCGTCTATCTCGGCCAGTCGACCCGCATCGTCGACCGCACCACGGGCGAGGTCTTCATGGGCCGTGTGCCGCCCTATTCCGTGGTCGTCTCGGGCACGATGCCCGGCAAGCCCCTACCCGACGGCGCGCCGGGCCCGTCGCTCTATTGCGCCGTGATCGTCAAGCACGTGGACGAGCGCACCCGCTCCAAGACCTCGATCAACGACCTCTTGAGGGCGTGATGGCCAAACCGCCCGATCCGGTCGAGCTGAGCCAGGCGTTGATCCGCTGTCCCAGCGTCACGCCGGAGAACGCCGGCGTGCTGGACGTGCTGGAGGAGGCCCTGGAAGGAATCGGCTTCGTTTGCGAGCGCATGCTGTTCAGCGAAGCGGGCGAGAAGGATGTCGACAATCTCTACGCCAAGCTCGGCACCCAGGGGCCGAATTTCTGCTTCGGCGGCCATACCGATGTCGTCCCCGTGGGCGATGCCGAGGCCTGGACTCACGACCCTTTCGGCGGGGTGATCGAGGGTGGCGTGCTCTACGGTCGCGGGGCCAACGACATGAAGAGCGCGGTGGCGGCCTTCGCCGCCGCCGCCGCCCGCTTCGCCGGGGAACGGGGCAGCGATTTCGGCGGCACGATCAGCATGCTGATCACCAACGACGAGGAAGGCCCTTCGGTCAACGGCACCCGGAAGGTGCTGGATGCCCTGGCCGAGCGCAACGAGCGGCTCGACGCCGCGCTGATCGGCGAGCCGACCAATCCCTACGAGATGGGGGAGATGATCAAGATCGGCCGGCG
>JABIRQ010000172.1 GCA_018699755.1 Rhodospirillaceae bacterium
GACCGAGCCGACGAGGTCGATCTTGGGGAAATACCCTGACCAAGCCGCCTCACGGGCCCCGCGGGCGGCCGCGATCTGGCTGTCGCGCTCGAGGATCAGGGGGCTTCCCTTGCGCGCGAAGCGGATCGCTTCCTCCTTCGTCGCGGGCAGGCTTCCGCTCGGATTCGGCGGCTCGTCCATCGCGCCCAGGTCCGGCGCGGCGCCGAAGGCCCGGGCATAGAGGCTGATGGCGTTCTTGAGCGCGCCTTCGATCGCGACCCGCTGCTCCTTGGCGATCTGCAACCGGGATTTGGCGGCCAGCACGTCGACGGTCAGGCCGGAGCCCCGCTTGACCCGCTCGTCCTCGAGAGAGAGTTGGGTCTGCAGGTTGTTCTCGTTCTCTCGGGCGATGACCGCGAGCCGGGTCTGGCGCAGCACGTCGAGATAGGCCCGGATGCCGCGCAGCAATGTCGTCTGCTGAACCCTGGTATAGACATGTCCGGCGGCTTGGTAGTTCGCCTTGGCGGACAGCAGGTTCCCGTCCTTCAAGAAACCGTCGAACAGGTTCTGGGTGATGGTCAGGGTGGCTTTCTTGATGTCGCCGCGATAGGGCTCGCCGGCTGCGGACCGGCGGCTCGGGCTGTCGATCACGGCGTAGGCGTTGCTGGCGCTCAGATCGATGCGCGGCAGAAAGGCGCCCAACGCCTCGTCGACGCCGGCATTCGTGGCATCCGTGCGGGCGCGCTCGGCCTTGATCTCGGGATGGGTGTCGAGCAGGCGGACGACCTCTTCCTGGAAGGTCTGCGCCTGCGCCGGCGCGGCCAGCGCCATACCGATCGTAACCAGGGCTATCCCCGCGCCCTGGCATCGGCGCATGGCAGACCTCGTGCGGGCCGCAAAGCCGCCGCGACACGCCATACGGTTCATCCCCGGTCTTGCATTCAAATGCTATTCCGCGCGAGCGATCGACACGCACGGCCCCTTGATACACGGCAGCAGGCTCCGAAACCTGCAACTAATTCCACAAAACCCCCACTTGGGCAACCTTCGCGCGGCCGGATATTGCCAAGATCCAGCGGACTAAAATAATCGTGATCGCGTGCGAGGTTTTGATCTGCGCCATGTCTTGGCCGGCACCCGCGAATCCTGTCGAAACAACCATGAACCGGATATCTCACCCGGCCGCAGCGCCACGATTTTGCCCTATCCATGCGGCACCATGCGAAACGGGAACGCGACGGTTCGCAGCGTAACGGGAGCAACGCATGTGGCGCTTGGGTGCCGGCTCGATGGCCTTCTGCAGCGGCTGGCTGTTCAATTTCGTCGTCGATATCCGCTTCGTTTCCGGCTTTCTGTCCGGCTGGCTGGCCCATTCCTGGCTCGCCCCCGTTCTTGAAACCCTGGGATTGCTTTAGGAGGCCGTTCTGCGGCCGCGACGCCTATTCCGCCAACGCGGCTTCGATCCACGCGGTCCGGCGCAAAAAGTCCTGGTCCCCGCGAAAGCCGCCGGCGAATTGCAGCCCGACCGGCATGCCGAGGCTGCCCACCGGACCGACGAGATTGAGCACCGGCACGTGCAGCAGGCTCCAGAAACGAATGAATTGCGAGCGCCCCATGGGCTCCTCCAGCAAGGGCGCTTCGAACTCCGCGCTCGGCGTCAGCAGGATCTCGGTCTCCGACAACAGATCGGGCATCATGCGCCGGCAGCGCTCCGCCAGGTCCAGCGCCGCGTGATAGGTCTCCAGAGACGTGCCCCGGCCCTTTTCCACGAGGGACGCCATATCGTCGCTCAGCCCGTCGCGGCGGAATTCGTACTCATAGGCGAAATTGGCCGCGGCCTCGTAAGCCAGAACGTCCAGCAGGGCGTCGTTCAGCTTTTCGAATTCCGCCGGGAAGGCGAACTCGATCACGGAAATCCCGGCCTTCCCCAGCCGCGCGGCCGCATCCTCGACCGCCGCTTTCACGCTGTCCGAGGCCGTGTCCCATTCCGCGGTGCGGCACAGGCCGACCTTGTTCGGCCTCAAGGCCCCGCCGGCGGCGAAGTCCGGATTGCCCAGCATCGCCTGGGAGAACAGGATCACGTCGTCCATGGTGCGGGCGAAATGGCCCAGGGTATCCGTTGCCTGGGCCAGCGGATTGATTCCGCGCAGGCTGAAGGTGCCGTAACTCGGCTTGTAGCCGACACAGCCGCAGTGGGAGGCCGGCTTGATGATCGAACCGCCGGTCTGCGAGCCGAAGGCGACCGGCACGTGGAAATCGGCCACGGCGGCGGCCGAGCCCATCGACGAGAACCCCGTCTGGCGCTTGGTATCGTGGGGATTGCGCGACTTGCCCTGATGGAATCCCGCGAATTCCGAGGTCACGGTCTTGCCCATGATCACGGCCCCGGCGCGTCGCATGGCGGTCACACAGGCCGCGTCCCAGGGCGGGCGCACCTCATCGTAGAGGCGCGAACCGTAACCGGTCGGCCGGTCCGCCGTATCGATGATGTCCTTCACCCCCACGGGCACGCCGTGCAGCAGGCCGCCCGCCGCCGCCTTGTCCCGCGCCCGCGCCTCGGCCAGCGCCTGTTCGGGGTCGAGATACTGCCAGGCGAGAACCTCCGGCTCGCGCGCCTCGATCCGCAGCAAGCAGTCCGTCACCAGGGCCTCGGACGTGAGGCTGCCCTCGCGAATCCGTTTTGCGGCTTCGCTCGCTGTCAGATTTTCCGCCCCCGCCATGGCTCTCTCCCCAATTTCGTTTGCTGTCGGATGCATGGCGCATCGGCGACGAAACGCCATCGTACCCTTGCCGCCCCGAGCGGCAAGGCCGATCGCATGTCGCGGCAACGCTCTATTCGGCCCGTCGGACCGTCTGGTTGGCCGGTGCGGCGCCGGCGTCGCGGCTCGGCTCCTTGGTCGGCGCCAGGGGATGGCCGCAACTGTTTCGAATATAGGGCTCGACCGTGATGCAGCCGGTGATTCGGCTGATATCCATGTCCCGTGGGTCGGACGAGCAGGCCCAGCCGAACAGGGAGCGGGTGCCCAGGCCCTGGCCGTCTTCGAGCCCATTGCCTTGAAGGTAGTCGTACCAGGCGGTCCCGCCGAAAAATTGCCTGAAGGCGAGGCAATGGCCGTCCGGATTGGCGATGCGAAAGCGGCGCGTCTGCCACTGGGCATAGCGCGGCGCCCCCGCCGATCCTCCTGGCAGCTCGACCTGGACGGACGGCGCCGCCGCGAACCAGGCCCGGATCTGCGAATCCAACTCCGGCACATGACCGGACACGAAAGTGCGGTTCGGCGGCAGGGCTATGAAGGTGATCGACAGGCGGGGCACCGCGAACCGGTCCTGCCAGATCGCGCGCTCGACTTCCGAAAACCCTTCGATTTCGGCCTCAATGTGTTGGCGCAGCGTGCCTTCCAATCCAGGCCCGTCCCAGGCGATTCGCGCCGCACTGGTCGAGATCGGGACCCAATCGGACGTTTCCGCCTGGGAGGGCCCGCACGCGAAGGTCAGCCATGCTGCCGCCGCAAGAATGGTGAGTTTGGCCTTCTGGCGCATCGCATTCCCCTTGCGTTGCCAAGAAATCATACACGCAATAGGGGCGTGGGCCAGCGTTTTGGCGTTCATGGCGCTTGATCCCGCGCCAAGAGAGCGGAATGCTGCACCAGGCCATAAAATGGAGACAGCCGTGATCGAGAATCCCATTCCATGGCCTGGCGGCGCGCGCTGTGCGGTCGCCTTCACCTTCGACATGGATGCCGACAGCATCCTGCATCTGGGCTATCACGATACGGCCGACACGCGCATGGCGCTGCTGTCCGCCCTGCGTTATGGGCCCGAGATTGCGGTGCCGCGCCTGCTCGGCATCTATCGCGAATTCGGCATCCGCCAGACCTTCTTCGTCCCCGCCTGGTGCGCCGAGCATTATCCGCGCGCCGTCGAACTCATGCTCGAGGGCGGCCATGAGATCGGCCATCACGGCTATATCCACGAACATCCCAACGAACTCGCGCCGGACGAGGAACTGGATCGGCTGCGCCATAGCGCCGCTATCCTCACGGCCGCCACCGGCGCGCGCCCGCGCGGCTACCGCGCCCCGACCTACCGTTTCTCCCGGCACACCGCGGATTTCCTGATTCAGGAGGGTTTCGACTACGATTCCACCCTGTTCGGCGACGATATCCCCTATGTCCTGCGCACCAAGGCGGGCCAAATCCTCGAAATACCGTCCCATTACGGCATGGACGACTGGCCGCAATACCAGATCAGCCGGGAATTCGACTATTTCGCCGCGGTCAAGGCGCCGCGCCGCGCGATCGAGGTCTTCATCGACGAATTCGAGGCGGCCTGGGAGTTCGGCGGGTTGTGGAACAGCGTCTGGCATCCCTTCCTGAGCGGCCGCCTGGCCCGCGCCAAGGCCATCCGCGATCTGCTTCGCCATATGGTCGAGAAAGGCGATGTCTGGTTCGCCCGGCTCGACGAAATCGCCGATCACGTCCGCGCCTCGATCGAAAGCGGCGCATGGACCCCGCGCATCGACGATCTGCCCTATTACGAGGGTCCGATCCCCGAGCTGGGCCCGGCCCGTCCGGCGCGCGTCAAGCCCGCTTGAACGGCGGCACGGCTCCCGATCGCCTTTCGGTGACAGCCAAGGTGAAGAACCCGGGTGCCGGCCTCTTCGCCCACAGCCCTCTTGACTGAAGAACGTTTGTTATCAATGAATTCAGCGAACTTCGCTCACGGCATGGACGACCGAAAACGCCATGGGTCAACGACCGTGCTGCACAAATATATATGCACGTATTGCGTGTTATGTGTGAAACATTCGAATTTCGGGTCAGAGGCCGACCACGCCACTCGGCACCGGATCTGTTCTGGAGGGTTGGCTTGCAATTCGCCGCAAGCGCCGGCGTCCAAGCAGCGTGTCAGGCCCCACTTGCAGGAACATATATTTTTATTCACCCTTCCGATTCACCATATCCACCGGTGATCCGGCCGGCTTGCCCGGATCGCCGGCGCGGCCTCCGAAACTGGTCGGGCCCTGGTTTCCAAATAAGTGTCTGAACCGGGTTGGCCCTTGCTATTTTGGATTGAATTCGCGCCGAATCTGTTGGGTGACCGTCGCGGCGACGCACAAAATCGGGCGAGACGCGCGTCCGAATGGAGGATTTTTGCAAAATCGACGGTCTGGCAAGGGATGGCCAGGCCCCGAGGATCTACCCGAGGATCTACCCGAGGATCTAGTGGACGGTTGAATCCGCTTCGGCGACAGCCGACTCGTCGAACGTTCCGCCGGGGTCCTCTTCGACCATGCGCGCAACCTCCTCGCAGACCTCCGCATTGTGCAACATGCGATCCTGGACCTCGGGATTCTCGTTCGCCATGGTCCGGTCATGCGCGGCGACGTTGCGCAGCACTTTCGCCGCGAGTTCCGCGTTGGTCGGGGCTTTTTCGTCCGCCATGGGCCTGGGCGCGCCTCCTCATCCGTTCATTTACGCCTTCGAGGCGCGAAGTCATGCCGTGCGCGGCGAGCTTGCGCAAGGCTCGGGCGCGGCCTTGCGCTGGGTCAATGAGTCCTCAGACGCCATCGGCCATCATGGGGCGCGATCAGGAAAGGCATATCCCATGCAAACGATACTCGCCGCCGTCGACGGCTCGACCCATGCCGACAAGGCCCTGGCCTTCGCGGCCGATCTCGCCGCCAAATACGGCGCAAGGCTGATACTCGTTCACGCCGCCCTGCACGGCGCTCATGCCGGCGCGCTGGCGCAGATGGCCGAGGAGCGGGGGCTCTCGGCCGAGTTGATCGGCGAACTCGACGAGGCGGACCGAACGCCGAGCCCGGGCATCGCCGTCGCCGGGGCCTACACGTTGGTGCCGGTATCCGGCTCGACGCTCCATCGCCTGGGCGAGGAGCTGCTCGAGAAGGCCGCCGAAACGGCGCGGCGCCGCGGCGTCGAAAAGGTTTCGGTCAAAACCGCCGATGGCGATCCGGCCAAGGCGATCCTGGCGTTCCAGGAGGCGGAGAATGCCGACTGCATCGTCCTCGGGAGCCGAGGATTGAGCGATCTGGCCGGCCTGATGATGGGCAGCGTGTCGCACAAGGTCGGCCATCTGGCGCCCTGCACCTGCATCACGGTCAAATAGCCGGCTCCCGTCGCCGGCGCTTCGTCAGCCTTCGTCGGTGTCGAGCCAGATGGTTACCGGGCCGTCATTGACGAGAGACACCGCCATCTCCGCCCCGAACTCGCCCGTCTCGACGGCCAGGCCCTCCGCGCCCAGCAGGGCGCAGAACCGCTCGTAAAGCGCCTGTCCCTCTTCCGGTGGCGCGGCGGGAGAAAATCCAGGACGATTGCCGCGGCTCGTATCGGCGCCGAGGGTAAACTGACTGACCGCAAGCACGCCGCCGCCGGTATCCAGAACCGAACGGTTCATGCGGCCGTCCTCGTCGCCGAAGATGCGCAGTTTGGCAATTTTGCGGGCCAGAGCGGCCGCCTCGCCCTCGGTATCGCCCCGCATTGCGCAGACCAGGATCAGCAGGCCGGGACCGATCTCGCCGACCCGCCGCTCCCCGATATCGACGGCGGCCCGGCTCACCCGCTGCAGCAGTGCCCGCATCCTGCCCTACCGCTCCACGACGATCTTGCCGAAATGGCCGGCCGCTTTCATGCAGGCGAAGGCCTCGGGCGCGCGGTCGAAGGCAAAGCTGCTGTCGATGACGGGTTTCAATTGATGGGTCTCGACCGCCCGGTTCATGCGCTCGAACATGGCCCGGCTGCCGACATAGATGCCCTGTAAAGTCACCGATTTTCGCATAAGCGTCGTGGGCGAAGCTTGGCCCGCCGCCCCTGTCAGGATGCCGATCAGCGAGATTCGCCCACCGATCCGCACCGCGTTCGCCGAGCGCTCAAGAGTGCCGGGGCCGCCGACTTCGATCACGTGGTCCGCGCCGGCCCCGCCGGTCAGGTCGAGCACGGCACGGTCCCAGTCCGGAGTCGAGCGGTAGTTGATGGTCCCCTCCGCGCCCAGATCGCGCGCCCGCTCGAGCTTGGCGTCGCTGGACGAGGTCACGATGCAGCGCGCGCCGTGCATGGCGGCGAACTGCAGGGCGAAGATCGACACGCCGCCGGTGCCCAGCACCAGCACCGTCTCTCCCGCCATCACCCTGCCCTTCTCGACCAGGGCATGCCAGGCGGTCAGCGCCGCGCAAGGCAAGGTTGCAGCCTCGGCATCCGAGAGATGGGCCGGCGCCCGCACCACGGCCGTGGCCGGCAACACGATCGTCTCGGCCAGGACGCCGTCATTGCTCGCGCCGCCCAGGGCCCCGGCCATGATGGGGGCCGAGATCGCACCGTCGATCCAATTCTTGAAAAAGGCGCTGGTCACCCGTATTCCGGGGGCAAGAGTTTCGACCCCCTCGCCGACCGCAACCACTTCGCCCGCACCGTCGGAGTTCGGGATCAGGGGATAGCGGGCGACGCGCCCGTCGGGCGCCTCGACGGTGGCCAGGTCCCGGAAATTCAGGGCCGAGGCCGTGATCGCGACCGCAACCTCGCCCGGTCCGGGTTCGGGATCGGGCCGCTCGGCCAGATGCAGGGCACCGATGCCTCCTTCGGGTCCTGAAATTTCCCAAGCCTTCATGCTGCTTTCTCCTCTCCTTGCGCCGGGCCCGCTAGAGGTCGGGGCGATCGATGCGCAGGGCGTCGAGCGCGGGAACCCGCACCAGCCAATGCCGCGCCAGATACACCATCGTGCCGACATGAAGACGGTCGGCGCGCGCCGCGAACAGGACGAAGCGGTCCGTCAGCATGGTGTCGATGGTCCGCCGGTCGTCCTCGTTGTGATATTCGACATAGATCAGGTCGGTCTTGTCGATGCGCGGCCCCAGGCTCTCCAGGATCGGCACCTCGCAGCCTTCCGTGTCGAGCTTGAGGATCGAGATTTCGTCGAGTCCCAGGGCGTCCAGGGCTGGGCCGGCGGCGGCCAGGCGGATCGTCTCGCCGTGCTCCTCCGTCCCAGGGCCCGAGACGACGGAATTCTGGGCCGGCTGACCGTGCCCTTCGTAGAGGACCGTCTCGCAATCCCGGTCGTAGAGGCCGAGGTGGTGATCGTGGATCGTTGGAAATGTCGCAGTGTTTCTCGCCAGGCATCCGTGGCACAGGCTCGACGGCTCGAAGCAGTGGATCTCCGCCTCGGGATAGTGGGAATGGAAGAACAGGGCCGTCGCGCCCACATTCGCGCCGATATCGACGATTACCGCCGGGCGAAACTCGGGCAGGGTCAGGATCGGGTATTCCTGGCCCGACAGGATCCGGCCGATCAGGGTGCGCAGCAGTTCGCCCTTGGGAAAGGTGAAGGCCACCTCTCGCCCTAGTAGCCGGATGTTGCCGGTTTCGATATTGCCGTTCGGGTTCACACAGCCCCTCTCGCGGTTTGCCTTCGGCTGTGCGTGCAAGTGGGTTGCATGCCCCGAATCAAGACGAGGGCAGCGTGCGCGCGGCGAGCGCCGCCATGACCAGGGACAGGCCGAGCATGAACATATTGATGCCGACGAGCAGGCCGATCGCCCAGTCGGCCGTCGCGGGCCAACCCTGCCAGATAAGGTAGGCCAGGACGAGATTCGACAGGCCGCCGAACAGGCTCCAACCCCAATTGCTCAGGTGCCGCCGAAAGTCGAGCGCGATCAGAATTCCCGCGATCCCTTCCGCCACGAAAACCGCGACGAGAACCATCGTCAAGGTCAAGACGCCCTCGAGCGGCTTGGCGATCAAAAGCAGCCCCAGCGCGAGCGCCAGCAACGCCGTCAGCAGCGCCCACCAGAAGCCCGGCGCGCCCCGCGCCCGAAGAACGGAGAGAACGCGAAACAGGCCGCCAATGAAGAGCAGCCAACCGATCAGGATTTCGATGGCCAGGGTGGCGATGTTCGGCAGGGCGACGGCCAAGATGCCGAGCACCGTCATGACCAGGCCCTGGGCGAAAAATATCTTCCAGTGCGCCCGGATCGCGGCGGCTGCGGTCTTGCGCAATGCCTCGACGCGCTGCTGTGCCGTTTCGCTCATGGTTTCGTTCCCGAGGCTCCGTTGGATCAAGCGGCAATATCCCGCATAAGGCGGGCAAAGCACAATGTGCCGGACGCGATCGGTGAATCGCGCCCGGCGTTTCTGTTAAGCTGGGCGCGAACCTCTTTCGCGGGCCACCGAGAACGGAGCAACACCGCCATGGCCGAAGTCAAGATTTCCAATTTCGAAAAACGCCGCCTGCAGGCCGAGGTGATCGCCCCGATCTACGACGAGATGGTGAAACGCCTGGGCGAGGAACAGGCGAAGGACCTCCTCTCCACCGCGATCCAGGATTCCGCCATCCGCGAGGCCCGGGCCTTCGCCGATCAGGAGCCCGGCGGCGAGACCTCGATGGCCTCCTTCCTCGCCCTCTACAAGAAGCTCTACAAGAACTGGGGTCCGGATTGCGGGCTCGATGTCGAGGTCCTGCGCGAGGACGGGGACCATTACGATTTCGACGTCACCCGCTGCGGCTATGCCGATCTCTACGAGTCGATGGGTCTGGGCCATCTCACGCCGATGCTGGGCTGCAACCGCGACGGCACCTTCTGCACGGGCTACGACCCCAACATCAAGCTCGACCGCGCCCAGACCATCGCCCAGGGCGCCCCCACCTGCACCTTCCGCTACACCTACCGAAAGGAAGGCGGGACATAGCGCATCGGCCGCTCCGTTTCGGTCGCCGCATCCACGCCCTCACCCTCACGGTGCTGCGTTGCATTCGTGCCGACGCCTTGGCGCCCAGGGGCCTACACCGTGGAGGAAGCGGTGCCAGCCACGAAGGTGGGACTTGCGGACCGGCCTGCTGGCCCAGGCCGTTGAGATCTGCCGGGTCAATGCATGAGAGAAACCGAAACCCGGCTGACATCGCATCGCGATAACCCGAGCCTCACCTTACAATCGCGCCGGCATTGGCCTGTCGGTTAGGTAGGTCATAGCCCTTGCGCTTTTTCCTGGGCCCGGTCCCACCTCCGTCCTGGGAAGAACCGGCGCCTTGAGCTCATGCGAACCAACATGGAGGCCGTTATGGCCGAGAATACTGCGATCGATAACATCAATGACGATGACCTGTCCGATGAGGCGCTCGACCGCATGGATGGCGTGGCTGGGGCGAAATCCTGCACGGGGTGCATGGCTGGGTGCGGGTGCAAACATCGTGACGGTACCCGCCAGCCGTCCGATTGATCCGCCACTCTTCACCGGTTGCTTGCCGGCTAGATAGATACTGGCGCCTTGCGGTCGACCCCGGACTCACCGGCCTCCGGTTTGGGTCGACCTGGGCGTCGGGCGCGTGTCCCATTCAGGCACCGAACTTCACAAGACCCGGATCCACCGTCAGGTCTCGCCACCAAAGCCGCGCCTTTGGTGCTCGTCCAGCGCCAGCACCAACAACGCCAAATTCGCCTTGGTGGTACTCGAGCATCCGGCCGTAACCGTGCCGTCCTTCCAGAGAACCGACACCGCGATGGCCTCGATATTCTCCAAGTTCTCGAGGCCGGCAGAGAAAATCTCGGCTACGGTCGTCCCATAGAGGCTCAGGACATCGCTCATCCCGTACTCCTTTCATCGTCACGGCTCGAAATCAACGGATGCAAGACGATACCTGCAAGCGCCCAGAAATCCGAGCCGAGAGCCAGAACTGTCTTGCGAACAGGTTGAGGTTGAAAAAGAATTGTCGTCGGCTAGCCGGGTCCGAGCACCTGCGGTAGATGCAGGGGCGGCATCGAGCGCGTCGTTTCGTTGACACTTTGCGTGGGGAGGGCTTTCGGCCGTCTCCACGTTCGCTTTTATGGATTCCCTATGTCCGCTCGAACTCCGCCAGCAACGAGGCGCGGGTGGCGATTTCGTCGGCGGGCCAGGGATCGGGCCGGGCGTCGAAAGCGGCCTGGCCCCGGCGCACGGCCAGCTTGCCGCCGAGATAGACCCGCTCGACCTGCCGCGCCTCGGCGATGTCGCGGGTCGGATCGCCACGCACGACGACGAGATCGGCCAGCTTGCCCGCTTCCAGGCTGCCGATTTCCTTTTCCCGGCCCAGCGCCTCGGCCGAACCGTAGGTCGCCGCCTCCAGCGCCTCCTGATGGCTCCAGCCCGCGCCGACCAGGCACTCCATCTCGTTGTTCATGGCTTCCTCGAAGCGCGCCATCGAGGCGCCGGCATCGGTCCCCGCGATCACCTTGACCCCGGCCTCGCGCAGGCGCCGGGCGTTCTTCTGGCGAATGTCGATGGGAATGGCGCCCTTGCGCAGGCCGACCTTGGCCCCGGCCGCCTGGCACTGGAAGGCGCGGTAGCTGGCCGCGAAGGTCGGCGCGGCATGGACGCCCCGGTCCGCCATTTCCTTGGCCAGTTCGTCGTCGAACTCCCATTTGCCGGGCGGCACCTCCATGCGCGAATGCTCGACACCGTGGACCCCGGCGCGCACCGCGGCGCGGATGCCCTCGACCCCGCGCGCATGGACCGTGACCTTGAGCCCGTTGGCATTGGCCACGTCCACCGCCCGCTTCATCTCGGGGACGGTGAACTGGGCCTTCAACGGGTCGGAAGTGGTGGTCATGTTGCCGCCGGTCGCGATCACCTTGATCACGTCGGCCCCCTCCTCCACCCGCGTCTCGGCCATGGCCTGCACCCCGTCCTCGCCCTCGGCGATGCCGCCCAGGAAGTGCAGGTGCCCGCCCGTGCAGGTGATCGGCGCGCCACTGCTCATGATCCGGGGGCCCGGCACGATGCCCTTGGCGATGGCGTCGCGCAGTTCGTAGACCACGTGCCCGCGCGAGCCCAGGTCGCGCAGGGTCGTCACCCCGGCCTGCAGGGCCGCCCGCGCATTCGCCGCCGCGCGCAAAAGTTGGGCCGAATCGCTGTCTTTCTGGATGTCCTCGAAGGGCACCGGCCCGGCGCTGAAGGTCAGGTGGACATGGCCGTCGACCAGGCCCGGCATGATCGTGCAATCGCCGAAATCCTCGCGCGGAATCTCCGGTGGGAAACGCTCCTCCGTCGCGGCCTCGGCCGGGCCGACCTCCAGGATGCGCTCGCCCTGAATCGCGACATAGCCCCGCGAAATGGGTTGCCCGCCACGTCCGTCGACGACCCGGTCGGCCAGCAGGATCCGCAGTTCGTCGCTCATCGCTCTAGCTTCCTTTTCCGCCGCTCTTCGCGAAATGGGGCATGACCCGTTCGGCGAACAGGCGGATCGATTTCGTGGTCTTGGCGTGGTCGAGGGGGAAGCCCGCATACATGATGAACTCGTCGATTCCCAATGCCTCGTAGCCCTTGAGCTTTTCGACGACCGTTTCGGGCGAGCCCGCGACCAGGTTGCTCAGCAGCTTTTCGTCCGAATACTCGTTTTCCACCGGATCGGCCTGGACGAAGCCGCCCTTGACCGTCGCCGTGTTGTTGAAAAGCCGGGTGAAGGCCCGGTGGTTGATCGCCACGTCCTTCATCGCGTCGAGCGCCTCGCCGTCCGTCTCTCCGACGAAGGCCATGCGCGAAATGCCGTATTTGGTGCGCTTGCCTTCGGGCGCCGCCTCGTCGCGGATGCGGGCGAACTGGCCGTAGCTCTCTTCGACATAGGAAAAGGGTTCGCGCCAGGGCGTGGCGAGCTGGTTGTAGCCCCGGCTGGCGATCCAGCGCATCGATTCGGCGTTGCGGCCCGAGATCCAGATCGGCGGGTGCGGCTTCTGGATCGGCCGGGGCACCGAGGTCGAGGGGCCGAAGGAGACGGTCTCCCCCCGGTATTCGAAATCCTCCTGGGTCAGCAGGCCTTCGATCACGTCCATGCCTTCGTGCAGGCGCGCCGTGCCGATCGACGGATCGATGCCGTAGCGGTCGAATTCGTACTGAAAGGCGCCGCGCCCCAGGCCGACCTCAAGCCGGCCCTCGCTCAGCACGTCGGCCATGCCGATCTCGCCCGCCAGCCGGCGTGGGTCGTAATAGGGCAGCACGATGATCGCCGTGCCGACCCGCACCCGCTTGGTCCGCTGGGCCGCCGCGACGGCGAGCTGCAAAGGCGACGGACAGGCGATGTATTGCACCATGTGGTGCTCGGGAAACCAGACCGTCCGAAACCCCGCCTCGTCCGCCATCTCGGCCGAGCGCAGGGCGAAGCCCATGACCTCGCTTTCGCTCACTGCGCTGTCGAAGCGGTGGCAGGGCACGAACAGGCTGAATTCCATGGCGATCCTCCCTCGCGCGCTCACGGCGCGCGGCTCCATTGAAGCACAGCGCGCGAAAAAGGGAAGCCAGCCATGAGCGACGTCGCGCGTCCGCTACGGCATGCACCGCGCTCGGACGACCGACGGCGTGGCATTCTGGTCGGTTCGATGAAATTCTGACACTGTAGCCGAGTCGGACAGTGCGGAGCGCTTTCGACCGTCCGGCGCGTTGCCGTTTCGGAATCCGAATGGGCTGGCCGGCGCCTGACGAAGGAAACGATGAAGACCAAAACCCTCCCAGCGCACGAAGACAGCAACGGCTGGTGGGAGATTCTTCCCGACGCTGCGCCGCCCCGAGTTCTTCGCGAAGACAAACGCGTGCGCATCGCCGTCGTCGGTGGCGGCGTGTGCGGCTTGGCCGCGACCCGCAGACTGGCAAGCTTGCGCCCCGACGAGGAAATCCTGCTGATTGAGGCTGACCGGATCGGCTACGGCGTCTCGGGCCGAAGCGCCGGGTTCATGCTCAACCTTCATAGCCATGGGGTGCCGAAGGACCTGGACGTGCTTCGCAGGACGATGCGGTTTTGGTCCGATGGCCTCAGTGCCCTCCGAACGCTGGTAAGAGAGCACCAGATTCAATGCGACTGGAGCGATTGGGGACGGCTCTACGGCGCGGCCGGCCCCGATAGCGACCGGAACATGGATATGCTGGCCGACACGCTCGACTCCTTGGATCAGACCTTCGAGTTGCGTAGCCGCGACCAGATGATCCATGACCTGGGCACGGATTTCTATCATCGCGGCCTGTTCGCCGGCGGCAATGCTCTCGTAAACCCTGCCGCACTAATGCGCGGGCTTGCGCAGACGCTTCCGGCGAACGTCGTTCTGTTCGAGAAATCGCCCGTCCTGAGCCTTGAAAAGCGGAGCGGTCTTTTCCACCTGGAAACCGCGCAAGGCTCCGTGACGGCAGACAAAGTCGTCCTGACAACGGGCGCGCACCTGCAACATTTTGGCATCGGCCGCGGCCGCTACGTGCCTATCGCGACCTATGCAAGCCTGTCGGCACCGCTGTCCGAAGAGCAGGCGAGCATCTTCCGGATCGGCGAGGAGGCTGCCATCTTCTCGACATCGGAGAACGGCGCGACGATCCGCCTGACCAGGGACCGGCGACTGTTTTTCCGCAATCGTTTCACCTTCAACCCGAGCGGCAACGCGAGCGGACGTTCGGTCGCCGTCGCAGGCGCCATGCATCGGGGCGGAATCCGCAGACGGTGGCCGATGCTGGCGGACCTGGAGATCCCTTATGTCTGGGGCGGGGTCATGGCGTTCACGGCTAACAACGGCACGGTCTTCGGCGAGATAGAACCGGACCTCTTCGCGGTTCTGACCCATGACATCGGTCCGACGACCAGGGGAACGTCGATGGGCGGACTCATCGCCGACCTGATCGAGGGGTGCGACAGCCCGCTGCTCGGCGAAGCGTTGAGCATCCCGAACGCACGGCGCCTGCCGCCGAGGCCGATTCTCGATCTCGGGGTCGCATGGGAACTCAACCGTATTCGACGGCAAGGCGCGGGCGAGTTCTGACGGCGGCGCCGGGCAGGCGATGTATTGCACCATGTGGTGCTCGGGGAACCACACCGTGCGAAACCCCGCCTCGTCCGCCATCTCCGCCGAGCGCAAGGCGAAGGCCATGACCTCGCTTTCGCTCACCGCGTTGTCGAACCGGTGGCACGGCACGAATAGGCTGAAATCCATGGCAACCCTCCCTCAAGCGCGCCCCGGTGCGGCGCCATTCAAGGACAGTCCGGCGAAAAGGAAAGCCCGGCGTTGATGGCCTAGAGCGCGTATCGCTCAACCGCCCTTTCATTCCACTCGATGCCCAGGCCCGGGCCGCGCGGGCGCACCATACCGTCCTCAACCATGGCGGGCTCGCGCAGGACGGCGCCGGCGATGTCCAGGTATTCGAGGAAATGGGCGGTCGGCGTGACCGCCAGGACATGGGCGCTGGCCTCGACGAAAAGGTGGCTGGAGACCGGCAGCGAAGCGCCCTCGGCCATCCCGGCGGCGCGTTGCCAACCCGTGATCCCACCGATCTTCATCAGGTCGAGCATGGCGAAGTCGCTGGCCTCCGCCAGAATCGCTCGCGCGGCGTCCTCGGGGAACCACCAGTTCTCGCCGGTCTGGATGGCGACGGGCGAGGCCGCGCGCACCTTGGCATGGCCCTCCAGGTCCTCGGCCGGCACCGGCTCCTCGACCCAGAGCAGGTCGTGCTCGGCCAGGCGGTCGATGCGGCGGACCGCTTCGGGCACGGTGAGGGATTGGTTGTAGTCGATCATCAGGCTCGTCTCCGCGCCGATTCTCTCGCGCACGGCGGCGACGTTCTCCATATCGTCTTGCAGGCCGCCGCTGCCGGTCTTGATCTTGATCGTCTTGAAGCCGCGCGCGAGGGAGTCTTCTAGCCGCCCGGCGTCCTTCGCCGGATCGACCGCGCCGTAGCTGTCATAGGCCGGGATCGCCCGCGCCTCGCCGCCGAGCAGGGCGCAGACGGGCAGATCGTTGGCGCGCCCCAGGGCGTCCCACAAGGCCATGTCCAGACCCGAGATCGCCATGCCCATCAGACCTTGACGGCCGAGCAGGCGGAAGGCGGCGGTGAAGTCGGCCATGCGCTCGACCGGCGCGGCCGTTTTGCCGACCACCATCTCCTTCAAGTTCTCGATCAGCGCAACTAGGGGCCGCAGGGTCACTGGGCTGTATCCGAAGATATAGGCATGGCCGGTCACACCCCGCTCGGCGATCACGTCGATCAGGACCAGCGGGGCCGAGGGAATGGTCCCGGACGCCGTCCGAATTGGATGGGCCAGCGGCGCTAAAACCGCGCGCGTCCGGACGTCCTCGATGACCGGCGCGGTTTCTCTCATGACCAAGAGCCTATCCGACCAGCGCAATCGGCCGCACCGGGCAGCCCGTGCCGTCGCGCAGCTTGATGGGCGCGACGACGAGCAGGAACTCCTTGCCCTTCAGCGCCCCCAGGTTGCACATCTGCTGGACCATGCAGACCTCGGCCTCGAGCCAGATGCGGTGAGTCGGCCACCACCATTCGGCCGGATCGTCCATGCCGATCAGGTCGGTGCCCAGAAGCGCGATGCCCTGCTCGACCAGCCAGGTCGCCGTGTCGGTCGGGATATAGGGCCGGTCCATGGCGAAGCCCGGCTTGCCCCAATCCTTGTCGACCCCGGTCCAAACCAGCAGGGCGCAGCCCGGTTCGATGGCACGGCCCGAGGCCTCGACCGCCGCTTCCAGGTCCGCAATCGATATCGCCTCGCCGTTCTTCTTGTGGGTCATATCCAGCAGATGGCCGGGCAGGACCAGCTTCTCCAGCGGCATCTGCGCGACATCCGTGCCCTCGCGGACGCAATGGCGCGGCACGTCGAGATGGGTGCCGGCATGTTCCGGCATCAGCATCATGCGCGCCTCCATCGACAGCTTGCCGCCGCTGGTCTTCTCCGACTTGTCGAACGCCGTGGTCGGCCAGAAGGCGACCGCCGCGCCGCCGATATTCGGCATGGCGTGATACATCTCGTGGGCGAGATCGACGATCTCTTTCGGCTGAAACATCCGGGTCTCCTTGATTGGCCTTATCGGGGGCTGGCCGTTTCAGGCCGCGCGGCGCGCAACAAAGACGGCAAAGACGATGGCCGTGGCGAACATGATCAGGCTGTAGATCGCGGCCGGGATGGCATAGGTCCCCGCCAGGCCCAGGGTCGCCACCACGGCGATGGCGAGGGTGCCGTTCTGCAGCCCGCATTCCAGGGACAGGGCGATGCGCTGGGGTCGGCCGACTCGGGCCAGGGCCGCGCCGAAGAAGGCCAGCGCCATCATGACGAGGTTGAGGGTCAGGGTGACGAGCCCCGCCTGGGCGAAATAGTCGAGCACATTGTCGCGGTTCTCGTAGATCGCCCCGAACAGCACGATCACGAACAGGATGCCGGAGACGATCCGGCCGATGCGTTCGAAGCCCGTCGCGAAACGAGGCGCCAGCGCCCGCAGGGCCGTGCCGATGGCCACCGGCACGGCGACGATGGCGAACATCTTGAGGGCGGTGGCGGCGATGGAGAGATCGCCCGTCTCGACACCGCCGAAGCGGTCGAGCGCGAAGAAGACGATGGCCGGCACGGTGAGGATCGAGACCAGACTGATCACCGCCGTCAGGGAGACAGACAGCGCGGTGTCACCCCCGGCGAAGCGGGTCAGCAGGTTCGAGGTCACGCCGCCCGGCGCGGCCGCGATCACCATCACGCCGACCGCCAGTTCCGGCGCCAGGGGCCAGACCGAGACGAGGACGAAGGCGACGAGGGGCAGCAACACGATCTGGCCGAGCGCGCCGACGAGAAAATCCCTGGGCTGCACGACGACGCGCTTGAAATCGGCCCCGGTCAGGCCGAGCCCGAGCGAGAACATGATGAAGGCCAATGCCAGCGGCAGAAAGACTTCGGCGACCTGTCCCATCGACCCCTACCCTCCTGTTGCGGGAATCCCGCCTGGTGCGGGAAACCCGATTGTCTCTTCCAACGGGCGAACAGAATAGCGGGGCGGATATGCGAGCGACATGGTCCTGACCCGCCTCATGGCCCGCCTCATGGCCCGTGGCGCCGGCCTTGGATCACAGCCTCAAACGGGCCCGCAGAACGTCGATCAGGCCGATGCCCGGAAAACTGACATAGGCCGCCCGGCCGACCGGGCAGCGTGCGAATTCCGTCGGTTCGGCGTCCAGGGTCAACAGTGCTTGGGCGACCCCCTCGGTCCGACCCTTGGCAACGGCCGCGAGATCGGTGCGGCCGAGGGCCGCGGACGAGCCACGGGTCATGCGCACGGTCGCCGCGCGCGCCTTCGGTTCGCCCTCCAGCACGACCTCGGCCGGCATGCCCGATTTGATCAGGGGCAGTTCGGCGTCGGATACCGGCACGTCGACCAGCAGGACGGAGCAATCGATCCACTCGACGATTTCGTCTCCCGGCTGGACCGTGGCGTCGGGTGCCGCATGGACGCTGAAGACCAGGCTGCCGGAGGGCGCGGTCGCGATCGCTTCCGCCAGCTCGGCCAGGGTCTTGAGTTCCGCCTCCAGATCCTCGCGGGCCTCGTCGAGATCGGCTTCCACGAGATGAAGTTGATGCCGGGCCCGCCGCTCTTCCAGCTTGATCTCCAACTCGCCGTATCGCAGCCAGTCCGGGGTCTCGCCATTCGCGGTGATATAGACCCCGTCGGCCGCCGATTCCTGGCGCAGTCGCGCCAGACCGAGCTGGGCTTCGAGCCTCGCCCGCAACGCTTCCATCTCGCTCACGCGCAGGAGGGCCTCGTCGAGCGACGCTTTTGCGGTCGCACCGCGTTTGATCAGGTCCCGTTGGCGGTTCACGATCCGCTGCAAGACATCCATGCGGTCGCTGTTCACGGCAAGCTCGTCGCGCAGATTCTCGATCTCGGTTCGAAGCTGGGCGGTGAACAGCTCGGCATGGCGCGTCTTCGCCGCGAGTCGGTCCGTCTCCAGCGCCTTCAGGTCGGCGAGATATTCCTTCGTCTCGGCGATCTGGGACTCGGCTTCGAGAGCCCGGTCGCGGGTGTCCTCGACCGCGCGGTCTTCCCGCAATAGCAAAGTGTTGCGGATCGTCGCCACATGCCCGTCCGGACCGATCCTGCTGCCGGCCTCCGGCAATTCGGACACGATCCGGCCCGCGATCGGCGCGACGGTCTTGCGCGACCAGGTCGTGACCGAGGAATCCCGCACGATCGTCGAGCGCAAATAGGGACCCAGCATCCAGGCGGCATAGGCGAGAAAGACCGCGGTGACCGCGTAGTAGATCCACTTCCTGCGCAAATCCCCTCCCCCCGAGCGGCCGACCCTGTCGCGGCAAGTGTCGCAGAGCCCCGACGGGCCGTCCACATGCCCCCTCTTCGGCGCGCCCTATTGCCTGGCCTGCACGACCGAAACCTCGACCTCGGCCTCCACCGTTTCGAGCGCTCGCTCGATCGCCACCCGCCAATCCCTCAGGGTCGCGGCGGAAGCGGGCGGAGCGCCGACCGCGACCTCGGCGAAGACCGTACGCCCGGACCGCCGCGTGCGGACACGCAGATCCGCTTCGGCCGGAATCACCCTGGCCGCCGTCTCGCGTATCAAAGCGCCCAAATCCGCCGTCGCAGGAGAGTCGAGCAGGTCCGGCAAGGACCGCACGATCATCGAGGTCCCGCTTACCAGCATCAGGCCGACGATAAAGATCGCGCCGGCCGCGTCCAGGATCAGCGCCAGACCGGGATCCTTGGCCAAGGCCGCCGCTGTCATGGTGACCTGAATGAACAGCGAGCCCACCATCATCGTGAAGCGAACCCGGATCTGAGTCTTGAAGACGTCGCGCTCCCCTTCATGGGAGGCGACGATCATCGCGTACCAGCCGAGCACGTTGATCAAGGTGTTGACGGCGTTCGTGACCGCGGCGGCCGCGAGGCCAAAGGGGCTCGCCGCATGGCCGCCCGACAGCACCGCGTCGATTACGCCGTTGGCGACCCATAGTCCGCTGACGATCAAGCCGAGGCCCGTCACGACGGCGACGAACTGCTCCAGCTTGCCGACGCCGAACTCGAAGCGCCGCAACCTGTCGCGGTGGAGCGCCCGCATGACCAGGAAGCCGTAGAACGAAGCCGCCAGCATCAAGGCGCCCCGAACGACCTCGCTGATCATCGTCATGGATCCAGTCAGAACCGCGATGACCAGGTAGAGAACGAAAAACGCCGTATCGGCGAGCCAGGTATAGAGGACGGAGGACTCCTGCCCGCGCTCCTTATCCGTCGGCTGCGCGCCGCCTTTATCCCCGACGCCTTTAGCGATGTCGGTCATGCCACAGCCCTCGGACAAACGGACAACTCTTGGGTCGGGCCGCTGGGGTCATCGATCTCAGGGCGTTGCGAAAAACGAACTTCCGGCCCCATGGTCGCAAGCGAGGCATCTGCCGTCCACAATCCTGTGTCCGGAGACGATCGACCCCGCGCTGCCCGCCCGCTAGATGATCTCGTCCTCGTCGAACAGCGGGTCGCCGGGAAGCGCGCTTTCCGTCTCCGCC
>JABIRQ010000166.1 GCA_018699755.1 Rhodospirillaceae bacterium
CTGTGATAGCCGGGCTGATCCTCGCGCTCGAGGATCACGATGTCGTCGCTGTGGTCGGTCAGGTGATAGGCCGCCGAGGCACCGGCGATGCCGCCGCCGATGATCAGATATTCGCATTCGCGCATGGCGCGTCTCCCTCCCTGGTCGCATCCCGAACTGCCGACGCATTATGGGCTGGCCCGGTGTCCGGCGGAAGGGTCGCGGCGGCCGCCCGCGCTCGCTAAAGTGTGCGCCGTTTCGAAATCGAGAGAGGCCCGCCTTGGACCCCGTCCATCTCAAGGAAGAACACCGCCTGCTCCAGGATCAGCTCCGCCGCTTCGTGGCCGAGGAGATCGTGCCCCATGGCGAGCGCTGGGAAGAGGAGGAGATGGTGCCCCGCGCGCTGCTGCGCCGGATGGGCGAGCTGGGCTATTTCGGCCTGCGCGTGCCGGAGGCATACGGCGGCTCGGGCATGGATGCCCTGGCCACGGTGATCTTCGCCGAGGAACTGGCACGCTCGACCTTCGGCGGAGTCACGATCACCGCGACCGTCCATACCGACATGGCCAGCCCGCACCTGTTCAACGCGGGCACGGAAGAGCAGATCCGCCGCTGGGCGCCGGGCCTCCTGTCGGGCGAGACGATCGGTTGCATCGCCGTGACCGAGGCCGAGGCCGGCTCCGACGTTCAGAACATCCGAACCTCGGCGCGCCGCGACGGCAACGGCTGGGTGCTCGACGGCGGCAAGATGTTCATCACCAACGCGGTCCATGGCGACGTCTACTTCGTCGCCGCGCGCACCGATCCGGACCAGAAGGCGTCGCGCGGCAGCAGCATGTTCATCGTGCCCAAGGCGGCGAAGGGGGTGGAGGTCGTGCGCAAGCTCGACAAGATGGGCTGGCGCAGCTCCGACACCGCCCAGCTCGCCTTCGATTCGGTCAAGCTGCCGGCCGATGCCCTGCTGGGCGAGGAGAACCGCGGCTTCTACGCGATCATGAAGAACTTCCAGACCGAGCGGCTGTCCGCCGCCGGCATCTATATCGGCGAGATGGACACGGCGATCCGCCTGACCCTCGATTACGTCAAGACCCGCCGGGCCTTCGGCGGCACCCTGTGGGACCAGCAGGCCGTGCGCCAGCGCCTCGCCATGCTCGCGGCCCAGGCCGAGGCGGCGCGCCAGCTCGTCTATCACACCGCCTGGCTCGATTCCCAAGGGGTCGATTGCGTCAAGGAAGTCTCGATGGCCAAGGCTTGGTGCGGCGAGCTGGTCAACCAGACGGTCTATGCCTGCCAACAGTTCCACGGCGGCTCCGGCTACATGCGCGGCACGCCGATCGAACGCATGGCCCGCGACGTGCGCATCCACACCATCGGCGGCGGCGCCACCGAGGTCATGCTCGAGGAAGTCGCCAAGCGGATGGAGCCATGAGGGCGGTGGGTGCCTATTCTCACCCCCACCCCAACCTTCCCCCATCGAGGGGGAGGGGGTCGCAGGGTGTCCGGCGGAGACATCTCCCTCCCCCCTTGTGGGGGAGGGCTGGGGTGAGGGGTCGTAAAAACCTATGACCGCTGGCGCCAAGACGACCGGGCCTGACCATACGCACAGCATCGAGACGCCCTATGGCTGGGCCGTGCTCGCCGTTTCCCTGCTGCTCGTCGTGGTGGGCTACGGCAGCACCCTGTTGCTGCTGGTCTCGCTCAAGCAGATCGCGGTCGAGCTGGACTGGCCGCGCTCGGTGCCCTCGCTCGCCTATGCCTGCAACATGATCGGCATCGGGTTGGGCGGCATCGTCATGGGCTACTGGTCGGACCGCGCGGGCCCGGCGCCCGCGATCGTCCTGTCCGCCATCGCCATGCCGGCGGGGCTCTGGCTGGTCTCCAACGTGACCGAGCCGTGGCAGGCCTATCTTGCCTATGGGGTGCTGATCGGCTTCATCGCCAACGGCGCCCTGTTCTCGCCCCTGATCGCCAACGCGACGCGCTGGTTCGACAAGCGCCGCGGCCTGGCCATCGCCATCGTCGCCAGCGGCCAGGGGGTGGGGGGCACCCTGCTCGCGCCCCTCTTCCGCTGGGTCAACGAGCATAACGGCTGGCGCACGACCTACGAATGGTACGCCCTGGTCGCGCTCTGCCTGATGGCGCCGACCCTGCTGATCCTGCGCCGTCGCGCGCCCAAGCCGCGCCAGAACACGGCGACCCTGGCCGACAGCCGCCAGGCCCTGGGCCTGCCGCTGAACGCGGTCCATGCCATGCTCTTCGCGGCGATCATATGCTGTTGCGTCGCCATGGCGATGCCGCTGGTCCATCTCGTCGCCCATGTCAGCGATCTCGGCTTCACCTATAGCCAGGGCGCGCAGGCCCTGGCCCTGGTGCTGTTCACCAGCCTGTTCAGCCGCCTCGGGTTGGGCGCCCTGTCGGACCGGATCGGCGGCTTCCGCACCCTGCTGACCGGGTCCGGCCTCCAGGCCGTGTCGCTGCTGCTCTTCGCCTCGCTCGGCGAGCTCTGGGCTATCTACGGCATCGCCGTGCTGTTCGGCCTGGGCTTCGGTGGCATCGTGCCGAGCTACGCCATGATCATCCGCGAAATTTTCCCCGAACGGGGCGCAGCCTGGCGTATCGCGGTGGTGATGACCGGGGGAACCCTGGGCATGGCCAGCGGCGGCTATGTCGGCGGCGAGATTTTCGACGGAACCGGCAGCTACGTCACCGCCTTCCTGCTCGGCTTCGCCTTCAATCTCTGCAACCTCGCCATCATCTTCACGCTTTATCGCCGTCATAGCGGCGGCCGACGGGTGGCGGAGGCCGTTCCCGCCTGATTCGCGCCGCTTGTCGGGCCCGGGCGCCCGGCGCTATCGTTCAGTATCGGCGGGGCGAGGAGAGACGGCCATGGCGGGAAGCGAACGCACACTCAAGCGACCCTTCAACGCCTATCACCGCGACCGGGCCATGCCCGTTGACCCGGAATTGCAGGAGACCGGCTGGGGCATGCCCTGCGGCGAATACTTGCGCCGCTTCTGGCAGCCCGTCGCCCTGTCCGAGGATCTGGGCGACCGGCCCCTGGCCTTGCGTATCCTGGGCGACGATCTGGTCGTCTTTCGCGACGGCTCCGGCCGGCCCGCCGTGCTCGAGAAGCATTGCTGCCACCGCGGCACCTCGCTCGAATTCGGCAAGATCGAGGAGCAGGGCATCCGCTGCTGCTATCACGGCTGGCTGTTCGCGCCCGACGGCGCGATCCTGGAAACTCCGGGCGAGCCGCCCGGGAGCCGGGTCAGGGACAAGGTCTTCCAGGGCGCCTATCCGGCCCATGAGTTCGCCGGCATCGTCTTCGCCTATATGGGCCCGCCGGAGGAGAAGCCCGCCTTCCCGGATTACGACCTTTGGGCGCGCCGCGCGGTCGCGGATTTCCAGCCTTACAAGATTCACAACCCCTGCAACTGGCTCCAGGTCCGCGAGAACGAGATGGACCCGGTGCATATCACCTTTCTGCACACGCGCCATTCGGGGGTGCAGTTCACCCCGTGCTACGGCGCGGTGCCGACCATCGAATGGCAGGAGACGCCGGTCGGCATGATGTATGTCAGCGTGCGCCGCTGGGGCGATTTCCTCTATCTCCGCTCCAACGACATGATCCTGCCGAACATCGCCCGGGTCGCGGGCATCGAGGACGCCGAGGGCGAGACGGAGTTCGACCGCCGCTCGGGCGCGACCAACTGGGTCGTGCCGATCGATGACGCCAATTGCTGGACCATCGGCTGGGACGAAGTCGACCGCCATATCCCGGAGGAGGGGCGCGACGGCTATCTCGACCGCATGGCGCGGCGCGGGGCGAATATGCTGAACCCCAACTCGGCCGGCCAGACGGCCGAGCCGACCTACGAGATGCGCCAGGCCGCGCCGGGCGACTGGGACGCCTGGACCAGCCAGGGGCCCGTGACCAGCCACAGCCGCGAGCATCTGGGCCTGACCGATCGGGGGGTGACGATGTATCGCCGGCTGGTGCGCGACGGGGTGCGCGCGGTGGCGGCGGGCCAGGTGCCCAAGGGATTGCAGGCCGAGGCCCCACCCGAGCCCCTGCGGACCTTCGCCAACAACACGGTCAAGCGCGTGCCGCCCGCCCCGACGGAGGAGGATGACCGCGCGCTGCGCCTGGAATTCGGGCGCGAGATCACCGAGCGGATCATGCGGGGCGAAATTCGCTACACACTTCACCAGGCGGCGGAATAGTGGCCGTCCCGCCCTTTGCCCCGATCCTCGCGGCGGCGCGCAAGCGCACCGGGGGCGAGACCGCCCTCGCCGCCCTGCTGCCCAAGGCGAAATCGGCCAAGGCCCTGCGCGCGACGCCCGACGACCGCTATCTCTCACTGATGTGCCTGCGCATCTTTCGCGCGGGCCTGAAGCACGCCCTGGTCGACGCCAGATGGCCGGCTTTCGAAGAGGCGTTCCACGGTTTCGACCCGCGCCGGGTCGCGCTGATGAACGACGAGGATATCGAACGTCTGATGGGCGACGCGCGGCTGATCCGCCATCTCGGCAAGCTGCGCGCGGTCCCCGCCAACGCCGCCGCCATGCGCGTGATCGGCGCCGAGGCGGGCGGTTTCGGCGCCTGGCTGGCCGATTGGCCGGGCACGGAGATCGTGGGGCTGTGGGATGCCCTGGCCGACCGCTTCTCCCAGCTCGGCGGCAATTCCGGGCCCTATTTCCTGCGCATGGCGGGCAAGGATAGCTTCGTCGTCAGCCCCGATGTCATCAAGGCGCTGATCGGCCTCGGCATCGTCGAGAAGAAGCCGACGAGCAAGAAGGACCGCTCGGCCGTGCAGGCCGCCTTCAACGCCTGGGGGGAGGAGAGCGGCCTGCCGCTTTGTCATATGAGCATGATTCTCGCCCGCTCGATCGGCTAAGGTGCCCGGGCCATGAAAGCCCGAAGCCAGACACTCGACCGCCGCGCCGAAACCCTGCGCACCGCCTATGCGGAGTGCCGCGCCCATACCCTGTCCCTGTTCGAGGATATCGACGATGCCCTGTTCCGGACCCAGCCGGATCCGGGCTTCAGCCCGATCGGCTGGCATCTCGGCCATATCGCCCTGACCGAGGGGCTGTGGCTGCTGCGCGACAGCGCGGGTCTGACCCTGCCTCGGCCCGATTACGAGGATTATTTCCATGTCGAGCGCCTGGCCAAGCATCTGCGCGGCGGCGTGCCGGACAAGGACGCGGTGCTGGCCTACGGCGAGGCGATGCGCGCGGCGGTGTTCCGGCGGCTGGAGCAGGCGCCCCTCGGCGATCCGATCGAGCTGCGCCGCTGGCATTTCGTGCTCCAGCACGAGGCCATGCACGACGAGACCATCACCTTCCTGCGCACCCTGCTCGGCGCGCGGCCCGAGGCGCCGGGCTGGCCGCCGTCGAGCCGTCCGCCCGGCGAGGCGATGGTCGCGGTGCCGGAAGGTTGGGTCGCGATGGGCAGCGCGGATCCCGCCGCCATGGACAACGAGCGCGCGCGCCATGAGGTCGCCGTGCCGGCCTTTTGCCTCGACGTCTATCCGGTGACCCAGGCGGATTTTGCCGAGTTCATGGTGGACGGCGGCTACGAGACGCGGCGCTTGTGGAGCGATGCCGGTTGGGCCTGGCTCGCCGCCGGCGGGATCGCGCGCAGCCCCTTGCATTGGCGGGAGGGCTGCACGGACCATCCGGTCTCCGGCGTGTCCTTGCATGAGGCCGAGGCCTATGCCCGCTGGGCCGGCAAGCGTCTGCCGACCGAAGCGGAATGGGAGCGGGCCGCCGCCGCCTCGCTCGCCCGCGACGACGGGGCGCCCTATCCCTGGGGCCGCGCCGCGCCGGCCGCCGGCCGGGCCAATTTCGGCAACGGCGTGCACGGCACGACCAGCGTGACGGCCCAGCCCGAGGGGCGCAGCGCGGCCGGTTGCCTCGACATGCTGGGCAATGTCTGGGAATGGACGGCGACGGAGTTCCATCCCTATCCGGGCTTCGAACCCTGGCCGTATCACGGCTATTCCGCGGCCTGGTTCGACGGACGGCACCGGGTGCTCAAGGGCGGCAGTTGGGCCAGCCCGCGCTGGCTGCTGCGGCGCAGCTTCCGCAATTTCTACGAACACGGCGTGCGCCAGATCCTCTGCGGCTTCCGCTGCGCCGCCGACGCCTGAGGACCGCGCCGGGGTTCCGAGGTCCCGGCTAGTCGCGATTCGTGTCGAGCCAGGCGCGCAGTCGCTCGAGGTCGGCGAACAGGCGAGCGAGTTCGGCTGCGCTCCAGCCCGAGAAGATGCGTTTCAGCGCGGGTTCGAATTGGGCCAGGGCCGTCCCGTGGGCACGGCGCCCCGCCTCGCTGAGATAGAGCTGCCTGACGCGCCCGTCGCCGGGGTCGGGGCGACGCTGGAGAAAGCCTTTCGCGACGAGCTTCTGGATCGTCTTGGTGATGCCCGGCTGGGGCTGCTGGAAGGCGGCGGCGATCCCGGTCACCGTCTTGCCTTCGTCGGGCCGGTGGTGGAAGTGGTTCAGCATGACGAATTGGGGAAACGGCATGTCGGTCTCCGCCAGAAGGCGATTCGCGTGGGTGGTGGCGAGCTGGTCGATGATGCCGATCCAATTGAGGATGCGGAAGCGCGGGTCGCCGTCCCGGGTTGCGGGGTCGCGCTCGGCCGACCGGCTCATGTGCCGAGAATCGCGCCCAGCGGGCGGCGCGGCGAGGGATCCGGCCGGTCGGCATAGCCCAGACGAAACAGCATCTGGACGGTATGGCCGGGCAGTGTCGCCGTCTCCGCCAGCATGCTCCGGCGCGCCACGTCGACCTCCGGATATTCCTGCAGGGCCTGGCTGACCGGATGCATGGCCACGCCGAGGAGGGTGGCCGCGAGGTTCAAGCGGGCATAGGCGCGGCCGGCCTCGACCTGGCTCTCGCGGGTGTTGTCGGCCGTGGTCAGCCAGCCGAAGCCATGGGTGCCGGCGAAATAACCCAGAGCGTAGTCGAGCCCCGCCTGGTGGGCCTGCGTGCCCGGGGTCGCGGCCTCCTCGATCGACATCAGGCCAAGCCGCTTGGCCCACCAGAAGAAGGGGCCGTGAAGGTCGATGCCGTCGCGGTGCCGAGCGATCTCATCCGCCCCGATGCGGGTCAGCTTGAGGCTTTCCAACAGGGTGCGCGGGGTCTCCATCTCGATGCGCATGGCCTCGGTCGCGACCGCGCGGATGCGTGCGACATGCGCCGCCTCCGTCGCCAGGGCCAGGGCGGCCGCCGCGCTTCGGTGGGCTCGCCGCAGGGCCTCGGCGTGGTCCGGTGCGAGGGGCCGGTCGGTGTAGGGTTCCTTCGTGCTGCGCCGCAGGGGTATGGCGGCGAAGAGGGGATCCTTCGCAACCCCCGGATCGGCGATGAAGCGAATCCGCGCGACCGGCCGCTCGTCGATCCCCTCGGTGCCGTAGGCCCCCTCGGGGAACAGGTCGATCTCCATGCGGTGGCCGCCCTGGGCCGCGGCGATGCTCGCCAATTCGAGAAAGCAGCCATGGCCGATCAGGATCTGGCGGCCGAACGGGTCGGTCTCCGGGAGCAGGCGCTCCCGGTCGACGAAAAGGGTCGCGACCCCCGGCTCGGTCAGGTCGACCAGCCAGGGCTGAATATTGTGGGGGTTGGGGGCAAGGATGGCACGGGCCAGGGCGGCGCGGCGCGGATCGGCCTCATCGGCCCCGGGACCGCGCCAGGGGGCGACCGCCTCTTCGGGCATGCCGTCGCAGGTCGCAAGAGAGAGGCCGGCGGCGGCGAGCACGGTGCCACCGCCGGCGATGCGGATGAAGGCGCGGCGCGATAGGGGCATAGGTCGTCTCCCGTCCAGAACATTCCATGGCATGCAGCATATACATTCCAAGGAATATATCAAGTCGGAAAAGGAATCCCGAAAGAAAGACGCCCGGGACGATGCCCCGGGCGCTTCCGTTTCGGTGTGTCTGCCGATCGCTAGCGGCGGTCGCCGAAGAGCGACAGCAGCATCACGAAGATGTTGATGAAGTCGAGATAGAGGCGAAGCGCCCCGTGCACCGCCTTCTTGGTGCCGATCTCAGCCGAATCGCTCTCCAGATACATGTTCTTGATGTTCTGGGTGTCGTAGGCGGTCAGCCCGACGAAGACGATCACGCCGATGATCGAGATGATGAACTGCATCTGGGTGCTGCCCAGGAACATGTTCACCACGCTCGCGATCACGATGCCGATCAGCCCCATGAACATGAACTGGCCGACCCCCGTCAGGTCGCGCTTGGTGGTGTAGCCGTAGAGGCTCATCACCCCGAAGACGGAGGCCGCGATGAAGAAGACGCGCGCGATGCTGGTCGTCGTGTAGACGAGCGCCACGGAAGACAGCGAAGCGCCCATCGCCGCCGCGAACAGCCAGAACAGGAGCTGGGTCGTGCCCGCGCTCAATTTGTTGATGCCGAAACTGATGACCAGGACGAAGGCCAGCGGGGCCAGCATGACCAGCCATTGCAGGGGCGAGGCGTAGATCGCCTGGCCGAGCGAGGTCAGGCCGGTCGGGTTGCCCGCGCCGTCCCAGGTCACCGCCGTCTGCATCAGGACCAGGGCAACCAGGCCGGTGATCGCCAGGCCGCCGGTCATGTAGTTGTAGACCCGCAGCATATAGGCGCGCAGACCCTCGTCGATATCCGCGCGGGCCGCGCCGCGCGTCAGAACACGTCGCTCGAGTGCCATTGTTGTCCCTCTACTCCGAATGAACGCCGAAACTCGGGTCAGGATATTGGTCGCGGCTACCGGAAATCAACCGCTTGCGGGTCGATTTCGGCCCGCCTTGCGACAGTGAAGCAGGTGGTTGTTGTTGAGGCGGAAGCGGCGCCGCGTCTCTGCGTCGAACAGGTCCTTGGTGGCCAGAACCTTTGCGTCCAGCCCGGCCTCGGACAGACGGGCCGGCAGGTCGTTGCCGTAGACGCGGAAATGAAAGGGGTGGCCGAAGGCGGCCAGGCGCCCCTCCGGGGTGTCGATCGAGGAATCCTCGTAGGTCGGGTTGTCCGGGTCGTAGGGCACCATGACGACGGCCCAGCCGCCGGGGCGCAGGACGCGGCCCAATTCGCGGATCGCGGGGCGGTCGTTACGGATATGCTCCAGCACGTGGGACGACAGGACGATATCGAACCGGCCCTCCTCGAAGGGCAAGGCCTTGATGTCCGTTTCGACATCGGCGCCGGCGCTGAACCGGTCGACGCCGACATAGCCGTCGCCGTGCAATTCGCGAAACCGGCCCTCCATGCAGGATTCCGGCGCCGTGTGCAGGACCCGGGCCGGGCGCGTCATGAAGTCCGTTTGTCCGGCGAGATAGAGCCAGAGGATGCGATGGCGCTCGACCGAACCGCAGGTCGGGCATTGAACATTCGGGCGGTTGTCCAGGCCGAAGGGTAGGAATCGTCCCGCCCGATTGCCGCAGATCGGGCATTCCACTTCGCCGGAGGCCGGCGCGGGACCGTCCGGCGCGACATCTGGCTGGCCGTCGCATAGGGCTTCCTCGCGGTAGACCCGGCGGTAAGCTTCCTCCTCCGTGATCTCGTCGGCGACCACGCCGCGCAGAAAACGCTTGAGGTTTAGTCCGAAAGACATCCATTGCTCCCGCAAGGGAGCATAGGGCGTTATTCGTTGCGGAGTAGGGGGGCGGGCTTGCGGGCGAGGGCGCGCCAGGTGCCGACGAAGCCGGCGAACAGGGTGATGGCTGTGGCGATCAGCGCTACCGCCGCCACCGCTTCGGGCGCGAAACGCCAGGGAATCTGCATGGTCTGGGTCGCCAGGGCCCAGCCCGCGGCGGTCCCCAGCACGGCCGCGATGGCCGCCGTGGCCAGGCCGAGCAGTCCGTATTCGAGCAGATAGGCTTTCAGCACATCGGCCCGGGTGGCGCCGAGGACCTTGAGGACCACGGCGTCGTAGACTCGGCGCCGATGGCCTGCCGCGACCGCCCCGGCCAAGACCAGGACACCGGCCAGCAGGGTCACGCCGGCGGTCGCGCGCACGGCCAGGCCGACCTTCTCCATGATGCTCGTGATCGCCTCGAGGGCGTCGCGCACCCGGATCGCGGAGACGTTCGCGAAGCGGTCGGCGACCGCGCGTTCCAAGGCGTCCTCGGCTGCCGGGTCTTTGGTATAGGCGGTCGCGATATGGGTCTGGGGCGCGGCCTCGAAAGTGCCGGGCGCGAAGACGAAAAAGAAATTCAGGCCCAGTTCCGACCAGTCGATCTCGCGCAGATTGGCGATGCGCGCTTCGAATTCCCGGCCCAGCACATTGACCGCAATGGCGTCGCCGACGGCAAGTCCCATGCCCTCGGCCGCCCGTTGGTCGAAGGAGACGAGCGGTGGCCCAGCATAGTCTTTCGGCCACCATTCCCCGGCGACGAGATGCAGGGTCTCCGGCTGCTCGGCCGCGTAGGTGACACCCCGGTCGCTGCGGGTGACCCATTTGACGTCGTCGTCGACGACCGCTTCGTCGACCGGCACGCCGCCAATGCGGGTCAGCCGGCCACGCAGGCTGGGCACCCGCTCCATCCGCTCGATTCCCGGGACGGATTCGACCGTCGCGTCGAATTCGGCAACCTGATCGGGTTGGATGTCGATGAAGAAGAAGGACGGTGCGACATCCGGCATGCGCTCGCGCACCTGGCCGTCCACGCTGGCCTGCACCAGGACGACGGCGACCAAGACGGTCAGACCGATGCCGAGGGAAACGACCACGCTGGCCGTCGGCGCGCCCGGCCGGTGCAGATTGGCGAGGGCCAAGCGCAGGCTCGGCCGGCCAGCCAGGTGGGCCGATTTCGCGCCCGCGCGTCGGGCCAGGGTCGCAGTCAGGGCGGCCGCGCCGCGAAACAGGGCCAGGGCGGCGACCGCGCCGAGGCAGAAGACCGCGGTCAGGACGCGGTCGTCCGAGGCGGCCACGGCCAGGGCGATCAGCGCAAGCGCGCAGGCCCCCGTCGCCAGCAGGTCGCGCCGCGCCGGCCGACCCGCGGGCGGGGCGACCAGGGCGCGGAACAAGGCCGCGCCCGGCACCCGCCGCGCCCGCGCCAGTGGCCAGAGGGAGAAGGTGAGCGCGGTCAGCAGGCCGAAGGCCCCGGCCAGCAGGACCGGGCCGGGATAGACCGCGAGCCGGGCGGCGACCGGCAGGTTCTCGGCGAGGATGCCGGACAGGGCGAAGGGTATGGCGATGCCGATGGCAAGGCCGACGATCGTGCCCAGCGCCGCCAAGGCGAGGATCTGGAAGAGATAGATCCGGAAGACCAAGCCATTCGGCGCACCCAGGCATTTGTAGGTCGCGATGGTCGCGGTCTTGGCGTCGAGATGGGCTCTGACCGCGTTGGCCACACCGACACCGCCGACGAGCAGAGCGGTGAAGCCGACCAGGGTCAAATAGACTGCGACATGGCCGAGGAAATGGCGCATGCCAGGGGCCGCGTCGCTCAGCCCCCGGACCCGCCAGGCCGCGTCGGGAAAGGCGGTATGCAATTCCTCGGTCCAGGCGTCGATATCGGCGCCTTCGGCCAAGCGGACCCGGTGGTTGTAGCGCACCAGGCTGCCCGGGCGGACCAGTTCGGTCGCGGCCAGGGCCTCGGCGGCGACCATCGCGCGCGGGCCCAGGGTGAAGGCCGAGGTGCCACGATCCGGTTCGTGCTCGATCGTGGCGCGCAACTCGAATTCGGTCTCGCCAAGGCGCAGCCGATCGCCGAGGTCGAGGTCGAGCCGGCGCAGCACCCCGGAATCGACCGCCGCGCCGAAAACCCCGTCGCGTTCCGCCAGCGCCTCGGCCAAGGACATGGTGGGGGCCAAGGTCATCGCGCCGTAGAGGGGATAGGTCGAGTCGACCGCCTTCAATTCGACCAGGACGGGCCGCGCGTCCGCCGCGCCCGAACTTGCCCTCGCGGGGCGGGCCATGGCGCGCATCTCGGTGGTCGATGACAGGGCGCCGTGCCGGTCCAGCCAGGCCGTGGCGTCCTCGGCCACGGGATAGAGGCGCTGGCTGATCTCGACGTCGCCGCCCAGGATCGGCCGCGCGTCGGCCGCGATGCCGCGCTGCACGGCGAGAGAGACGGACCCGACCCCGGCGATCGCCGCCACCCCCAGGGCGAGGCAGGCGACGAAGACGCGGAAGCCCTTGAGACCGCCTCGCAGCTCGCGCCGCGCCAGGCGCAGGGCGAGCGCGTTCAACGGGTACCTTCGGTCGAGACTTGGCCCGAATCGACGATCCGGCCGTCCGTCATGCGCACGACCCGGCCGCAGCGCGCGGTCAGCTCCGTGTCATGGGTGATCAGCAGCAGGGTTGCGCCGATCCGTTCCTGCATGGAAAACAGCAGGTCCATCACGGCGGCCCCGGTTTCGCCGTCCAGATTGCCCGTCGGTTCGTCGGCCAGCAGCAAGGCGGGCTCGGTCGCCACGGCGCGGGCCAGGGCCACCCGCTGCTGCTCGCCGCCCGAAAGCTGACCGGGATAGTGGGTTGTCCGAGGGCCCAGCCCGACCTCGTCCAGAACCGCCGCGGCCCGGTCGAAGGCGTCGCGCCGCCCGGCGAATTCCAGCGGCACGGCCACGTTCTCCAGGGCGGTCATGGTCGGGACCAGATGAAAGGACTGGAAGACGATGCCGATGCGGTCGCGCCGAAACAGGGCCAGATCGTCTTCGTCCATGGTGCCGAGGTCCTGCCCGGCGATGCGCACCGCGCCGGCGCTGGGCCGTTCCAATCCGGCGGCGATCATCATCATCGTGGATTTCCCCGAGCCCGACGGGCCGACCACGCCGATGCGCTCTCCGGGCGCGACCACGAGGTCGATTCCACGAAGGATGTTGACCATGCCCGCTCCGCTTTCCAGAGTCAGGGCGATGGAACGCAATTCGATGATCGGCGTCTCGGGCGCCTTCTCCCGTGTCTTGTCCGAGTTTCGGGGCGGCGTCTGCGGCGAATTCATGGCTCTCCTCGCCCGGCGGGTTCCTTGGCGGTATTGGGGGCGATATTGGCGATTCGGCGCGGTTGTCAACGCCGGCCTGCTGTTTCTCGCTCTCGCGTCTCCGGCGCCGGCGGCGGAATTGCCCCGGCTCGTCCTGCTCGGCGACAGCCTGGTCGCCGGTTACGGCCTGCCCGAGGCGGAGGCCTTTCCCGCCGTCCTCGAACGCGCCCTGGCCGAAGCCGGGCGGCTCGCCACCGTGATCAATGCCGGGGTTTCCGGCGATACCACGGCCGGCGGCAAAGCCCGCCTGGCCTGGATGCTGGCCGACCGGCCCGACGCCGCGGTGGTCGAGCTGGGCGCCAATGACGGGCTGCGCGGCATCGATCCCGCCGAGACCCGGGCGAATCTCGATACGATTCTGACCCAACTCTCGGTGGCGGGCGTGCCCGCGCTGCTCGCCGGGATGTATGCTCCCCCCAATCTGGGGCGGGAGTATGGCGCGGAATTCGACGCGATCTACCCCGATCTGGCGCGGGTGCACGGGGCGGCGCTGTATCCCTTCTTTCTCGAGGGCGTGGCGATGGAGGCCGGATTGAACCAGGCCGACGGCATCCATCCCAACGCGCAAGGGGTGGAGCGGATCGTCGCGGCGATCCTGCCCTATGTCCTGGCGCTCTTGGATGAAGCGGATTCGGCCGGAGCGGATTCGGCCGGAGCGGATTCGGCGGGAGCGGACTGAGCGGACTGAGCGGCGCGGAGCGCCACCCGCCAAGCGCACCAGCTCTCCCACATCGTCCGGTAGGCGGCTTCGAGGTCGCGGGTGAAGCCCGGCCCGTCGAGCAAGGAGGCCGCGTTCATCCGCGCGCGCAGCCCGCCGCGCAAACCCGCGATCCGGTCGGGCGTCCGGGCCAGGGCGCGGGCCAGCTCGACATAGCCGTCGGCGTCGCGGGCGACCAGTTCGTCCAGGCCGAGATTGGAGAGCAGGCTGAGGCCGACCCGGGCGACATGGTTGGCGCCGGCGAAACTCACCACCGGCACGCCCATCCACAGCGCCTCGCAGGTCGTCGTCGCGCCGTTATAGGGAAAGGTGTCGAGGGCCAGGTCGATCCGGTTGTAGAGGGCCAGGTGATCGGCCGGGTCGGGCAGATAGCCCAGCATCTCGACCCGCTCGGCGGCGATGCCCTCGGCCTCGAACAGGCGGGCGAAATGGGCCCTTGTCTCGGCATCCGCCAGGGGCGGGGCCTTGAGGACGAAGCGCGCTTCGGGCAAGGCCGCCAGGATGCGCGACCAAGCGGCGACGACCTCCTTCGTCACCTTGGACAGCATGTTGAAGGAGGCGAAGGTCGGATGGCCCGTCGCCGCCATCGGCAGGGGGCCAGGCTCCGGCGCCTCGGCCGGCGGCCGGAAGCAGTGGAAGCCGTGGGGCAGGCGGACGATCCGCTCGGTATGCAGGCGGTCGGCCGGGCCGGGCGGATCGGCATAGGTGTCGCTCAACCGATAGTCCATCGCCGCCAGGCCGGTCGTGTTCGGATAGCCGAGCCAGGAAACCTGCACGGGCGCGGGCTTGCGCGCGAACATACGCATGCGGCTGAAGGCCGTATGGCCGGCCAGATCGACCAGAATGTCGATGCCGTCGCGCCGCGCCAGGGCGGCGGCCTGATCGTCGCGCACCCCGCGCAGGTCGCGCCACAGATCGGCTTTTTCGCGCAGGCGCTTGGTCACCGGGTCCGGGCGCTCGACATTGGCGTAGCAGACGATCTCGAAACGCGCCCGGTCGTGGTTCTCCAGCACCGGCTCCATGAAATAGGCCACCGGATGGCGGCGGAAGTCGGGCGAGACGTAGCCGATGCGGATGCGCCGCTCCGGGTCCGGATCGTTCGCGTGCAGGCGGTGTTCGCCTTGCAGCGGGTCGGCGTGGGCGCGCGCCCACGCCAGATGCTCGCGGTAGATCTCCTCGGGCGTCGCCTCGGCCGTGTAGTGCAGACCCAGCAGCAGGTTGGAATGGGCGTCCACCAGAGTGGGATCGCTGCGGATCGCCAGGCGGAACTGTTCCAGCGCTTCGGCGCTCTCGCCCCGGTCCTTGTAGAGATTGGCCAAGTTGTTATGGGCCGGGGCGAAGCCGGGCTGGAGCGCCAGAACGTCTTTGTATTTGCCGATGGCCTCGGCGATCCGGCCCTCGTCCTTGTAGAGATTGCCCAGGTTGACCAGGGCGGGGAGAGAGCGCGGCTGCAGCGCGAGGGCCTTTTCGAAATGGGCTTCCGCCTCCTTGCGCCTGCCGCGCAGCTTCAGGAGGTTGGCCAGGTTGACATGGGCCTCGGCGAAATCCGACTTGATGCCGATCGCCCGGCGGTAGAGCTTTTCCGCCTCCTCGTGATTGCCCACGGCGGCGAGGGAGATGGCCAGCCCATTCATCGAATGGATGAAGTCGGGCGCGATTTCCAAGGCCCGGCGATAGGCCGCCGCCGCCTGGGCATGCTCGTCGCGCGACCGGTGGCATTCGGCCAGGCCGTGATGGGCCTCGTGGTAGCGCGCATCCAGGCGCAGCGCCTCCTTGTGATGACGTATGGCGTCCTCGGTCCGGCCGAGGCCTTGATAGGCCGAACCCAGGTTCTTGTGATAGGCGGCGGATTTCGGGTTGAGGGCGATGGCCTTCTCGATCAGGGGGACGGCCTCGCCGTGGCGGCCCTGCTGGTAGCGGATCACGCCGAGCAGATGGGTGGCGTCGGGATGATCCGCGCGGGTGGCGAGAATATTGCGATACAGGGCCTCGGCCTCGGCCAGACGGCCGGCCCGGTGGTGGTCGAGCGCTTGGTTCAGCGCCTCGCCGATCGTCGCCATCGCAGGCGGGTTGTAGCGGCGCACGCGCCCGGGCGGCAAGGGCGGGGGTGCGCGCGAGCCGCGGAACCTGTATCCATGCGCGGGCGAAAAAGCCCGAGAGGACCCAAGAGGATCGGCATGACAGGCGAGGCGAAACCCTTCCGGATGGCCCAGGCGGCGGGATCGGATTGGCGCGAGACCCTCGCCCGCTGCCTCGCCGAACTGCCCGAGGGCGGCGGCGAGACTCTCGGCTTCGTCTATGTCGGCGACGCCTTCGCGGGCGACCTGGCGGCGATCGCCGAGACCCTGCGCGAGGAAACGGGGGTGCCCGACTGGCTCGGCACAGTCGGCCTCGGCATCTGCGCCACCGGGCAGGAATATTTCGACGCGCCGGCGATTGCGGTGATGCTCTGCGACCTGCCGTCGGGCTCCTACCGGATCGTCGAAACCGGGGAGACTCCGGGCCGCGCCCTGGACGACGCCGCGACCGCATGGAGCGAAACGAAGCGCCCGCCCTTCGGCGTGGTTCATGTCGATCCGCGCAACCCCCAGGCGGCCGAACTCGTCGACGATCTGTCGGCGGCCAGCGGCGCCTTTCTCGTTGGCGGCCTCGCCTCGTCGCGCGCCGGCCATCCGCAGATCGCCGGGCGGATGACGGAAGGCGCGGTCTCGGGCGTCCTGTTCTCCGATCAGGTCGCCGTCGCCACGGGGTTGAGCCAGGGCTGCGCGCCGATCGGCGACTATCACGAAATCACCGCGTCGGAGCGCAACGTGATCGAAAGCCTGGACGGCCGCCCCGCCCTCGAGGTGTTCATGGAGGATATCGGCGACCTGCTGTCGCGCGATCTCGCCCGGGCCGCGGGCTATATCCATGCCGCCCTGCCGACCGCAGGCTCCGACACCGGGGACTACACCGTGCGCAATCTGGTCGGCATCGACCGGGCCAACGGCGATATCGCCATCGGTGCCCTGGTCGAGTCCGGCGACCGGGTCATGTTCGTGCGCCGCGACGGCCAGGCGGCGCGAGACGACCTGCGGCGCATGCTCCAGGACTTGCGTCGGCGCTGCGGGGGGGCGCCGCGCGGGGGCCTCTACTTCACCTGCCTGGCGCGCGGCCCCAACCTGTTCGGCCCCGATTCGGAGGAGCTGGGCATCCTGCGCGAGGAGCTGGGCGAGGTGCCCCTGGTCGGCTTCTTCTGCAACGGCGAGGTCAGCCATGACCGGGTCTATGGCTATACCGGTGTGCTGGCCCTGTTCCTCTAGGCGCGCGCGATGATCCGCCTGTTCGTGGGTCTCGAACTGCCCCCGGCGCTGCGCGAACGCCTGGCCGGGCTGGGTGCGGGAATCGAGGGCGTGCGCTGGGTCGATGAAGAGAACCTGCACTTGACCCTGCGCTTCATCGGCGAGGTCGACGGAGGCCAGGCCGAGGATATCGCCGAGGCGCTCGACCGGGTGCGCGCCGCGCCCTTCAAAATCACCCTCGACGGGCTCGGCACTTTTGGCTCCGGGGCCCGGCTGCGCGCCGTCTGGGTCGGGGTGATGCCCTCGCCCCCGCTCCGGGCCCTCCAGGGGAAGGTCGAACGGGCGGTCCAGCGCGCCGGGCTCGCGGGCGAGGGACGGCGCTTCATCCCCCATGTCACCCTGGCCCGGCTGGGCAGCGGGGCGGCCAAGGACCGGCTCGGCCCCTTTATCGAATACAACGCGGCCTTCCGGTCGAAGCCGGTCCCGGTCACCGGCTTCACCCTGTTCGAGAGCTTCCTATCGAGCGGGGGAGCGGATTATCAGGCGGTCGAACGCTTCCCTCTGGCGGGGCGCGAAACCTAAAGGTCTTCTGCGCGGATCGCGTCCAGCAGGCCGGCCGCGCCGGCCTCGATCATGCGCAAGGCCTGTTCGAAATCGCCCTCGGATCGGCCGTAAGGGTCGGGGACGTCCAGGGTCCCGAAGGACGGCGCGAATTCCATCATCAGGCGCAGGCGCGCCTCGGACCCCTCGGGCCGCAGGGCCATGAGCTGGCGGTGGTGGCCACGGTCCAGGCCGACGACATAGTCGAAGCGCGCGAAGTCGCGCTTGCCGATGCGCCGGGCGGCCTGCCCGGCAATGTCGTAGCCGTGGTGCGCCGCCACCTTTTGGGCCGTCGGATCGGGCGGGCTTCCCTCGTGGAAATCGATCATGCCGGCCGAATCGGCCACGATCCGCTCCGCCAGGCCGGCTTCCCCGACCAGCTTGCGGAACACGCCCTCGGCCGTCGGCGACCGGCAGATGTTTCCGGTGCAGACGAACAGAACGGCGATCGGATCGGCGGCCATGGCTCGCTCCTTTTCTTCCTTCGCCCTCGGCGCGGCGCCCTGGCGGCACTATCCTATCCGCGATGACCCGAACCGCGATATCGCCCGAGTCCGACCCCCTGACCCGCGTCCTGGCCGAGGCGCGCGCCTGCCGTATAAGGAAGGTGCCACGTGTCAGTAACGGTGAGATGACGCGCCTGCAGTACATACAGTAGCGCTACGCCTCAGTGGAGGAGAGTGTGCGCACAGTCGTAGACTAAGCCGTGTGGGCAC
>JABIRQ010000184.1 GCA_018699755.1 Rhodospirillaceae bacterium
CGGTCACGAACATGTAGGAGGTGTCTTTCACCATGAAGATGAAGTCGGTCATGGCAGGGGAATAGACCGCGCCGCCCGCGCAGGGGCCCATGATGACGGAGATCTGCGGCACCACGCCGGAGGCCATGACGTTGCGCTGGAAGACCTCGGCATAGCCGGCCAGGGACGCCACCCCTTCCTGGATGCGCGCGCCGCCGGAATCGTTCAACCCGATGACGGGCGCGCCGACCTTCATGGCCTGGTCCATGACCTTGCAGATCTTCTCGGCATGGGGCTCGGAGAGGCTGCCGCCGAAGACCGTGAAATCCTGGCTGAAGACGAAAACCAGCCGGCCGTTGATCGTGCCCCAGCCGGTCACCACGCCGTCGCCCGGCACGCGCTGGTCGGCCATGCCGAACTCGACGCTGCGATGCTCGACGAACATGTCGTATTCCTCGAAGGAATCGGGGTCGAGCAGGACCTCCAGCCGTTCGCGCGCGGTCAGCTTGCCCTTGGCGTGCTGGCTGGCGACCCGCCGCTCGCCGCCGCCTTCCCGCGCGCCTTGGCGCGCGTCCTCGAGCTGCTGGATGATGTCTTCCATATCCCTTCCCCTTACCTGTCAGGCCGGCCGTGCGGCCGCGGCGGGCGTCTCGTCCCGCAAGCAAGCCATGAAACGTGCAATATCCGCAATCTCGGCCCGCAGGGCGTCGCGCCGGCGGGCCGCCTCGTGATCCTCGCCCCAAAGACCGATCTGATAGTTTTCGTCGAGTTGGGACGCCTCGAACGCCGTCTCCGGGTCGATATGTGCGTGCGCCAGGGCCAGCGCCAGGATCAGGGATCCCGTCGTCTGGGCCGCCGCGCGCACGGCGGTCAGCATCGCCGCGTCCAAGCCTTCCACAACCTGCCACAAGGCCGCCATGGCCTCCTCCGGCTGCTCGACATAGGTAATCGACGACGTCACCGCCAAGGCCGCGTCGAAGGCCGTGGCGGCCCAATCCAGCGGCGGCTGCCAATGCTCCGCCTGACGCCTGGCAAGATCGGCCGGATGGGCCGCGCGGTAGCAGAGCAGATCGGTTCGCGCGTATTCCGCCGTTTCCTCGGCCGTTTGCGCCCGGTTCGCTGCGACCAGGGCCTGGGCCGTGTTGGCCAGACGCAGCAGGGGCATCGAAGCGGGGTCGATCTTCTCGCCCTGGGCGCGCCACTCGTCGGCGACCGCCTCGGCGAGCGCCGCGGTCGGCAAGCGCAGCACGGCCTTCCCAGGCGTATGGACGGGCCGGCCGTCGAGCAGAAGCCCCCACCCGTCCTCGCCCTCCACCGCCGTCACCGTCTCGTAAAACCGTTCGACCCCGACCGCCATCTCTTCCCCGTTTCGTCCCGGCGCGCCGTTATAGCACTGGCGCCGACGCACGACGAAACAGGGCGCCCATCCTGACCAAATCGTGATCGCGCCCATCTCCGATCTCCTGTATTCCTGGAGCGTCTGCCCATCCAAATCGAGATTGCCGATGTTTCGTTCGACCCTCCTTGCCCTCGCCGCCTGTTTCGCCCTCACCGGCCCGGTCGCCGCCGCCGACTGGCCCCAGTCCGGCATGCGCGAACACGCCACCGAGTTGCCCTTCCGCACCCTCTGGGACCGCCTGGAAGCCGCGATCGAGGCCAATGGCATGGGCATCGTGGCCCGCGCCAGTGCTACGGCGGGCGCCAAGGCCCTCGGCATCGAGATTCCCGGCAATGCGGTCGTCATGGTGTTCCGGGCGGACTATGCCGTGCGCATGCTGAAAGCCAGCGTACCGGCGGGCATCGAGGCGCCGCTGCGCTTCTATCTGACGGAGGATCCCGCAAGCGGACGGGCGACCCTGACCTATCGCCTGCCCAGCCAGGTTTTCGCGCCCTACGGCTCCACCGACCTGGACATCATGGCGAAGGAACTGGACGGCGTTTTCGAAACAATCGCGGCCCAGGCCATCGCACCCAACGCGGCGACGGAATAGCCGACCCTCAATCCTCCGCCAACAGGGCCATCACCGCGTCATTCTCCGCCCCGCGCGGGTCGAGGCCCATATGGCGCCAAGTCGCCGCCATATGGGGCGGCAATGGCGCTTCGACCTCCAACGGCGCTCTCCGTGCCGGATGGGGGATGCGCAGGAACCGCGCGTGCAGATGCAGCGCCTTGGCGTCGTCCAATCCGGGCAGGAAGGCGTCACGCCCGCCATATTTGCCGTCGCCCAGAATCGGCCGGCCGATCGCCGCCATATGGGCGCGCAACTGGTGGGTCCGCCCGGTCAGTGGCCTCAGGCCGAGCCAGGCGGCGCGGCGCCCCGCCGCTTCGATGACCGCATAGCGCGTGACCGCGCGCAAGCCGTCTTCCTCGTCCGGCCGCACCCGCTCACCGCCGGGCCGGCCGCCCTTGGCGAGGGGCAGGTCGATCTCGCCCATGGCCGGCTCGGGCAAGCCCACGACGATCGCCCAATAGAGCTTGACCGTCTCGCGCGCGCGAAAAGCCGCCGTCAGGGCCTTGGCCGCGCCTGCCGTTCGGGCCAGTACAAGAACGCCGCTGGTATCCTTGTCCAGGCGGTGGACCAGGCGCGGTCGCTCGGCCGAGCCGAAACGCAGGGCGTCGAGCATGGCGTCGAGATGGTGCGCCGTCTTCGTGCCGCCCTGGACCGCCAGCCCTGGCGGCTTGTCCAGCGCGATCACGGCATCGTCTCGATAGATCACCCGCGCGCGCAGGTCCTTCGCCTCGCCCTCCGGCACGGCGCGCGGCACGGATGGGCGTCGTCTTGCATCGTCCGGCGGCGCGGACAGGGGCGGCACGCGCACCTCCTGGCCCTCGGCCAGCCGGTCGCCCGCCTTGGCCCGCCGACCGTCGACCCGGACCTGACCCGTGCGCAGCAGCTTCTGCAACCGGCCGTGGGGCAGGTCGGGGAAATGGCGCTGGAACCATTTGTCCAGGCGCAGTTCCGCCTCGGCGGCGGCCACGGCCAGGGTGCGGACGCCGCTCACTCCGCGCCGTCCTCGTCCGCCGCGCCGGCCGCCTGGGCGCGCAGCTTCTCCCAATAGGCCAGGCGCTTGGCGATTTCACGCTCGAAGCCGCGCTCGACCGGGCGATAGAAGGCGCGGCGCGGCATTTCGTCCGGAAAGTAGTTCTGGCCCGAAAACCCCTCATCCGTGTTGTGGTCGTAGGCATAGCCCTTGCCGTAGCCCAGGTCCTTCATCATCCGCGTGGGCGCATTCAGGATATGCTTGGGCGGCATCAGGGAGCCTGTCTCCTTGGCCGCACCCATCGCCTGGCCCATGGCCTTGTAGGCGGCGTTGGATTTGGGCGCGGTCGCCAGATAGAGCACGCATTGGGCCAGGGCCAGTTCCCCCTCGGGCGACCCCAGGCGGTCGTAGGCTTCCCAGGCGGCGATCGATTGCGGCAGGGCCTGAGGATCGGCCAGGCCGATATCCTCGGAAGCGAAGCGGGTCAGCCGGCGGGCGATGTAGATCGGGTCCTCGCCCCCGGCCAGCATGCGCGCCAGCCAATAGAGCGCGGCATCCGCGTCCGAGCCGCGCAGCGACTTGTGCAGCGCGCTGATCAGGTTGTAGTGCCCCTCCTGGCTCTTGTCGTAGAGCGGGGCGCGGCGCTGGATGGTCTCGGAGAGGGCGGCAGTGTCGAGCGGCTCCTCCGCGCGCAGGGCGAACAGCTCCTCGGTCAGATTCAGCAGATAGCGACCGTCGCCGTCGGCCATCGCCCGCAGGGCCTGGCGCGCCTCGGGCGTAAGCGGCAGCTCCCGCCCCTCCTCACCCTCGGCCCGGCGCAGCAGTTCCTCCAGGGCCGAATCGCTCAGCCGATGGAGCACCAGGACCTGACAGCGCGACAGCAGGGCGCCGTTCAGTTCGAAGGACGGGTTCTCGGTGGTCGCGCCCACAAGGATCACCGTGCCGTCCTCGACATAGGGCAGGAAGCCGTCCTGCTGGGCACGGTTGAAGCGATGGATTTCGTCGACGAACAGCAAGGTTCCCTGTCCCGCCATGCGCCGGCCCTTGGCCGCCTCGAAGGCTTTGCGCAGATCGGCCACGCCCGAGAAAACCGCCGAGATCGGCTCGAAATGCAAGTTCGTCGTCTGAGCGAGCAGGCGGGCGATGGTCGTCTTGCCCGTGCCCGGCGGCCCCCAAAGGATGATCGAGGCGAAGCGGCCGCCTTCGACCATTCGGCCGAGCGGGCCCTCGGGCTTCAACAGATGGTCCTGGCCGATGACCTCGTTGAGACGCTGGGGCCGCAGCCGGTCGGCAAGGGGGCGGGGCGCCTGGCCTTCGAACAGGCTCATCACTGGCGCGCCAGGATATTGACGAGTTGCTCCCCGCGACGGACGGTGATGCGCCATTCCCGGCGCTCGCTGCCGAGCAAACGCTGGACGTCCTTCACGCGCTCGACATCCTCGGCGTTGATCGCCACGACGACATCGCCCGGACGAAACCGCACCAGGGCCGCCGCGCTGGCGCGTCGGATGGCCATGACGATCACGCCGGAGTCGGGCAAATTCATGCCGGACAGCTCTTCGGCCAAGGCGGGCGACAGATTGGCGACCGTCGCGCCGGCCAAGGGATGGCGGCCCGTCAGTTCCGTCTCGCGCCGCGGCGGATCCTCCGGCGCCGGCGACAAGGGGGCGACCAGGGTCAGTTCCTCCCCCTTGCGGAAGACGGACAAGCGCGCCTCCTCGCCCGCCGCCCGGGTCGCGATGCGGTAGCGCAGAGCCTGGGCGTCGGTCACCTCGTGGCCGTCCACGGCGAAGATCACGTCACCCAACCGGACCCCGGCCTGGGCCGCCGGGCCGCCGGGATAGACGCTGTTGACCAGCACGCCGACCGGGCGCGCCAGGCCCAGGGATTGGGCCAGGTCGGCCGTCAGGTTCTGGCCCTTCGCGCCGAGCCAGGGCCGCACCAGGCGATCGCCAGTCGTCACGCCCGAGACCACCGTGGCCACCAGATTCGCCGGGATCGCGAAGCCGACGCCGCTCGCCCCTCCCGTGCGCGTAAAGATCATGGTGTTGATGCCGGCCAGCCGGCCGTCCATCGAGACCAGGGGACCGCCGGAATTGCCCGGGTTGATCGCCGCATCGGTCTGGATGAAG
>JABIRQ010000314.1 GCA_018699755.1 Rhodospirillaceae bacterium
CGATGCGGTCGCCGTCGAGGGCCGCTTTGGCAGCCTCGATCACGACCGCCGGCGCCGCGGTCGCCGGTTGGCCGACCTCCAGATGCAGCACGCTTTCGCCGCGCGCGGCGCGTTCGTTGGCGGCGCGCAGCACGTCCATCACGATAAAGGGCGCCACCGCCCCTCGTTTCGACGTTTTCAGGGCCATGCTCCGCCACCTCCCCGACCGTTTTCCGCTTCGCGCATCACTGGCGCGCATCCTGTGTCGCATTGACGCCTTCCGAGGTCAAACCTAGTGTCAGGGGTGGGCCGTCGATTGACCCGGCCCTGGAGATCGATTCGTGATACGAAGATTTGCGCATCTGGCGGCCACCTTGGCTCTCGCGGCTGCCCTTGTATCCCCGGCGCTGGCGCAGCCCTCGGGCGAACGCATGTCGTTCATCCGCGACGCCGAGATCGAGAACACGATCCGTCTTTATGCGACGCCGATTTTCGATGCCGCCGGGTTCAATCCCGCCGATATCGACGTCTTCCTGGTCAACGACAGCCGGCTGAATGCCTTCGTCGCGGGCGGGCTCAACCTGTTCCTCAACACGGGCCTACTGGTCCGAGCCGACACCCCGGAACAGGTGATCGGCGTGATCGCCCATGAAACCGGGCATATCGTCGGCGGCCATCTGGCGCGTCTGGAGGAAGCCTTTCGCGACGCCACCAAGAACGGCTGGCTGCAATACGTTCTGGCGGCCGCCGCGGCCGTCGCGACCAAGAGCGGCGACGCCGCCACGGCGGTGATGAGCGGGGGCCAGCAGCTGACCCAGGCAACCCTGTTGAAATTCAGCCGGGTCCAGGAATCGGCCGCCGATCAGGCGGGTCTCGCCTATCTGGATCGCGCGGGGATCAGCGCGACCGGCCTGCGCGACTTTTTCGCGATCCTGCGCGACCAGGAACTTCTGGTCGTCCAGCGCCAAGACCCCTATATCCGCACCCATCCCCTGACCGAGGAACGCATCCAAACGGTCGAAGCCCATGTCGGCAAGTCCCCGTTCAGCGACAAGGCCCTCGGCCCCGAATACCAGGAGCTGCAGGCGCGGATGCGCGCCAAGCTGCGCGGCTTCCTCGACCCGGTGCCGCGGGTGCTGCGCCAGTATCCCGAGAAGGACACCAGCCTCGAAGCGCGCTATGCCCGGGCCATCGCCTATTACCGCAAGCCGGACCTGCGGAACGCCCTGCCCTTGATCGACGGCCTGATCGCCGAACGCCCGGACGATCCCTATTTCCACGAACTGCGCGGCCAGATGCTGTTCGAAAACGCCCGGATCATCGATTCCTTACCGTCCTATCTCCGGGCCGTGGAATTATTGCCCAACAACGGCCTGCTGCGGACCGAACTGGCCCATGCCATGCTCGAAACGGGCGAACCCTCGCTGATCGCGCCCGCCATCGAGCACCTGGAAGACGCGCGGCGGCTCGACACGCGCCTGCCGCTCGCGCTTCGCCTGCTCGCCGTCGGCTACGGCCGGCAGGAGGATTTCGGCATGTCGGCCCGCTATTCCGCGGAGTTCGCCCTGAAGACGGGAAAAATCGACGACGCCATCGGCCAGGCGGACAAGGCCATCCGGCTGCTGCCGGCAGGTTCGGTCGCCCGGCGCCAGGCCGAGGACATCAAGCAGGAAGCCGAGAACCTCAAAAAGGGCTAAGCCGCGCTTCCTTTCACAATCGCTTGAGCGCATCCGGCGAGACTTGCGGAAAGCGGACAATCGGGCCAAATCAAGCGCTTGAAACTCTTTCCGGAGACGATAGACCCATGATCGAACGCATCAGCCTCCGAGCCGCGGCCCTGGCCCTCGCCCTCGCCTGTTTCGCCGCGCAGCCGGCCCGCGCGGCCGAGGACGCGGCGACGACGATCGATCCGGCCCAGCGCCAGGCGATCGAGGAGATCGTCCGCGACTACATCATGAAAAACCCGGAAATCGTGATCGAAGCCCTGGATGCAATGCGCGAGCGCGAGCGGATCGCGCGGGAGGACCGCGCGCGCGAGGCCCTTACGAGTTTCGGAACCGATCTGTTCGACAATCCGGCCTCCCCCACCATGGGCAACCCGGACGGCGACATCGTCGTCGTGGAGTTCTTCGATTACCGCTGCGGCTATTGCCGGCGGATGTTCGAGCCGGTGATGGAGCTGGTCGAGTCCGACGGCGAAATCCGCTTCGTGCTCAAGGAATTCCCCATCCTGGGCCCCGAATCGGTCTTCGCCGCGCGCGCCGCCCTGGCCTCGCGCAAGCAGGACCTCTACGACCCCTTTCATTCGGCCATGATGATGGCCGAGGTCGGGCTCGGCGAATCGACGATCCTGGCGATCGCCGAATCGGTCGGCCTGGACACCGACAGGCTGCGGGCCGACATGGAGGACCCAGCGATCGACGAGGAGCTCGCGCGCAATTTCCAGATGGCCGACGCCCTGGCGATCGAGGGCACGCCCGGCTACGTGATCGGCGAGGACATCATCCGCGGCGCGATCTCCATGGAGCGGTTCCAAGGCTATATCGACAAGGTCCGCGACGGCGCGAGTTAAGCCGCCAGCTCCGCCACCTCGCGCGGTTCGCGCCGGGTCAGCATGCGGTGGCCGTCCTCGGTGATGACGAGGTTTTCCTCGCGCACCAGGATTCTGTCGCCGCCCATCATCAGGCTGGGCTCGATCGTCATGACCATGCCGGGCACCAGTTTTGTCTTGTCGCCGGGCATGTTGGACGGCGGCTCGGTCAGGTTCTTGCCCAGGCCATGGCCGAACCGGCCGATATCGCCCAGCACGATACCGGCATCCGTCAGCACCTTGGCCTGGGCGTGGAACAGGTCCTCGGCCGTCGCGCCGGGCCGGGCCGCCGCGATGCCCGCCGTGGTCGAATCGTAGAGCAGGGCGAAGGCGCGCTTGGCCCGGTCCGTCGCCCTGCCGACCGTGAAGTTGCGGTTGAAGTCGCAGAAATAGCCCTCGTGCTTGCAGCCCTGGTCCATGTAGAGCACCTCGCCCGCGCGCAGGCGCTTGTTCGGCACCGGCCCGGCGACCAGGGCGTCGACCCCGTCCTTACCCGAACGCGGCATGATGAACGGCGCCTTGTCGATGCCGCGGGCCATGGCTTCGAACTGAAAGGCTCGCATGGCGTCGCGCTCGGTATCGCCCGCGCCGATCTTCCCGGGCAGCACCTCGAAGGCGTCGCAGGCGGCCCGGCAGACGAAGCGGATGCGCGAGACCTCGGCCGGGCTCTTGACCAGGCGCAACTCGCGCATCACACCGACGCAATCCACCATCTCGACCGGGCGGATCGCATCGCGCAGGCACAGCAGGTCGCCGACCGGCATGCCGATGCGCGATTCCGGGCCCAATTCGACCCCGAAGCGGCCGTAGCGCCGTTTCATGCCCTTGACCAGATCAGTCAGCAAGGTGACGCCCTCGTCTTCCGGGCGCGGCGAGGGCCAGGTCGCCAGGGTCTTGCACCAGGAACTCTTGCGCCAGCCGGTCGCGCCGAACTCGGGGATCACACCCACCGCCTCGCCGACGCGGGGCAGGAAGAAGTACCAGGGGCGCGACGGGCTGTTCCACGAGAAAACCGTGCGGAAGCCCGAAAGATACTCGAGATGAACTTCGGAGGAGACGAGCAGCCCGTCGATCTTCTTACGAGTCATCAGCCGGCGCGCGCGCTCGATCCGCTCTTCGAACTCGGCCTTCGAGAATTGGGCAAAATGGCCCGGCGTCTTCGCGGGCGTTTTCTTCGGCTTTGCCTTAACGGCATTCATGCTCGCTCCACCCTGTCGTGGCCCGGGCGCGGCCAGACCCGGGGAAAGAAGTCGTTGTCCATCGGATCGCCGTCCACAAGGCCGCATTCGTCGAAGGCCGGACGGGTCTCGCCCGGTCGGCTGGCGAAAACCATGTCGTCGCCCAGCCAGTTGCTCGAATAGGCCCGGCGCCAAGTTTCGGCCTGGGGATTGCCGCCAGCGCCGTGCAATGTCAGGCCGTGGAAAACGACGCAATCGCCCGGTTCCATGTCCCAACTCACGATGTCGTAGGCGTCGCGGTCGCCTTCGATGTCCGGGATGGGCTCGTAGGGGCTGTCGTCGAAGAAGGGCTTGGCGTCGGTCGTGCGCAGGGGATCGAACCAGCGGCCCCAGCGATGCGAGCCGCGCACGAACTCCAGCGCGATGCCGGCGGGCGCGGGATCGAGAGGCAGCCACAGGGTGCAGTTCTGGGTGCCGTCGATCGTGAAATAGGGCTGGTCCTGGTGCCAGCCGGTGCGCTTCCGGACCCCCGGCCCCTTGGCCCAGGCCGTGTCGAAGAAGAAGTTCACCCGCTTCGAGCGCATCAGCGCGGCCGCGGACTCGGCGGCGGGCGAGCCGTGGACAAAGCGCCCGAACCCGACGTCGCGCCGGGCGAGGTCGATATCGCTGAAGAAGCGGGCTGCCCCCTCCTCCGGCGCATGGTCGGCGGCATCGCGCCCCTTTTCGGATGCGACCCTATCGAAGCCCCGGCGCAACAGGTCGATCCAGTCGGCATCGAAGATGCCGCGCAGACGGACCACGCCGTCGCTCTCGTAGGCGCGAACCTGGGCCTCGGTAACCGAGTTGATAGGATGCTCGTTCATCTCTTTCCGCCCCCGGGGCGCTTCGCCCCTGCTCCACCACGTCACTATGCGCCAAGCGGCTAGGCGCGCGAAAGGCTGAGATTGCGCGCTCCCGCCGGCCTCCGTTCGGCGCAGGTCCCGGAACGGGGTTTCGCGACGGCGGTTCTCACGGCCGCGCGGATCAGGCGGACCGGTCGAGGGCGGCTTTGAGCGCGCGGTTTTCTTCCGTCAGGCTGGCGATCTGCTCGCGCAACGGGGCGAGGAGCGGCTCCAATTCCTCGTGAGTCAGGCGCTGCGGGATATGCTGGGGACAGTTCCAGTCGAGGGCTCGATCGCGATGACGACCGCGCGCTCGGGCCGGGCGCTATAGGACGGGTCGTGCAGACCAGCGACGAGATCAGGATCGGAGCCAATATCCACCTGCTTCGCCCGCCCCCAGACCTTCAGCCGGCGGCGGTTGGGATAGTCCATCAGGATGACCGAGATTCGGTCATCCTCAGCCAGATTCCCGCTGCTCAGGTATTGCCGGTTCCCTCGGAAATCGGCGTAGGCGATGGTCCGCTCGTCGAAAACCTTCAGAAAGCCCGCCGGGCCGCCGCGGAACTGGACATAGGGCCAGCCGGTCGAGGAAACCGTTGCTTGATAGAAGCCGTCGCGTCCGGCGACGAAAGCCGCCTCGGCAGGCCCCAGACGGTCGCCGCGGGCCGCTTCGGGAGCCAGGAACTTGGCATAGGCCGCGGCCGAACCCTGTCGCTCCTGCGCCGCGCGCACGGCGGGGGTGAAAGCGATCTCCGCGAACGCTCGCGTCATGATCTTCTCCTTCGGTTCGAACGGTCCCGGTCCGATAGTCTCGACGCAGACAGCCGGAGCGGATCAGCGAGAGACCGAACTTTCGGGAGGCCCGGAAAGCCGATCGCTCGCCGCCGCGACGAAAGTGGAGATTGCGCGGACCCACCCCTTGGTGTACCCCTCCGGGCAATATGAGAGCCTAGGAAAAGGTCCGCAGCGTGAGAAAATCCCCGACCGTCCTAATACTCAACGGTCCCAACCTCAACACGTTGGGCACGCGCGAGCCCGAAGTCTATGGGCGCGAGACCCTGGACGATATCCGCGCCGCCTGCGCCGAACGGGCGGACGCGCTGGGCTTGGGCCTCGACTTTCGCCAGTCGAACGGCGAGGGCGAGCTGGTCGGCTGGATCCAAGATGCGCGCAACGCGGCAGCCGGCATCGTCATCAACCCGGCGGCCTATACCCATACCTCAGTCGCGATTCTGGACGCCTTGCAGGCCTGCGGCCTTCCGGTCGTTGAAGTGCACCTTTCGAATATCCACGGGCGCGAACCGTTCCGCCACCACTCCTATGTCTCTAGAATGGCCCATGGGGTGATCTGCGGCTTCGGTTCCCAAGGCTATCTCTTCGCACTCGAGGCGATGGCCCGCATCCTAGAGCGCCAGGAAGGCAAGGCATGAGCAAGAAGAAGATCGACGCCGACCTCGTGCGAGAAATGGCCGCGCTGCTGGAGGAGACCGGCCTCGTCGAACTCGAATACGAAGCCGACGACGTCAAGGTGCGCGTGGCGCGCGGCACCGTGGCCGCGCCGGCCGCCGCCGCGCCCGTCCCCGTGGCGACCCCCAGTGCAGGTCAAGCCGAGGAAAGCCGGCCGGCGAACGATCCCGGCGCCGTCACTTCGCCCATGGTCGGGACCGTCTTTCTTTCGCCCGAGTCGGGGGCGGAACCCTTCGTGCGCGCTGGCGACACCGTGACCGAAGGCGACACCCTTCTGCTGCTCGAAGCGATGAAAACCTTCAACGAAGTGCGCGCGCCCCGATCGGGCAAGGTCGCCCGCATCCTGGTCGCCGACGGCACGCCGGTCGAGTTCGGCGAACCCTTGCTGATCCTGCAATAGAGCCGGGCGGCGACGGCAACGCGATGTTCGAAAAGGTCCTGATCGCCAATCGGGGGGAAATCGCCCTCCGCATTCATCGCGCCTGCCGCGAGATGGGTATTTCGACGGTGGCCATCCACTCCACGGCGGACGCCGACGCCATGCACGTGCGCTTGGCGGACGAAAGCGTCTGCGTCGGCCCACCGCCGGCCGGGCAGAGCTATCTCAACATTCCCGCGATCATTTCGGCGGCCAGTATCGCCGGGGCCGACGCGATCCATCCAGGCTACGGCTTCCTGTCCGAGAACCAGCGCTTCGCCGAGATCGTCGAGGCCCACGACATCGCCTTCATCGGCCCCTCGCCCACCCATATCGCGATGATGGGCGACAAAGTCGAAGCCAAGCGGACGATGATCCGCCACGGCGTGCCCGTCGTGCCCGGCTCCGACGGCCCGGTGGCCAGCCCGGAGGAAGCGATCGCGGCCGCCGAGATCACCGGCTACCCTCTATTGATCAAAGCCGCCTCCGGCGGCGGCGGGCGCGGCATCAAGCGGGCCGACAACGAGGCGGAACTGCTGCGCCTGCTGCCCATCACGCGCAGCGAGGCGAAGGCCAATTTCAGCAATGACGAGGTCTATCTCGAACGCTTCCTCGTCTATCCGCGTCATATCGAGATGCAGATCCTGGCGGACGCCCACGGCAATGTGGTCCATCTGGGAGAGCGCGACTGTTCGCTCCAGCGCAAATCCCAGAAGATCCTGGAGGAGGCGCCCAGCCCGGCCCTGAACCAGGCCGCGCGCGATCATCTGGGCAAGCTCGTGTGCGACGCGATCCGGGCGATCGGCTACCGCAACGCCGGCACCCTCGAGTTCCTCTACGAGGACGGCGAATTCTATTTCATGGAGATGAACACGCGCCTGCAGGTCGAGCATCCGGTCACCGAGATGATCACCGGCATCGACCTGGTGCGCGAGCAGATCCGCATCGCCAACGGCGCACCGCTGGGCTATGGCCAGGACGACATCGAACTGCGGGGCCACGCGATCGAATGCCGCCTGAACGCCGAGAATCCCGAGACCTTCGCCCCGTCACCCGGGCTGGTGACCGAGTTCCATGCCGCGGGCGGATTGGACGTGCGCGTCGATTCCGCGCTCTACGCCGGCTACCGGGTGCCGCCGCACTACGACAGCCTCGTGGCCAAGCTGATCGCGCGCGGACGCAATCGCAACGAATGTATCCTGCGCCTGCGCCGGGCGCTGGAGGAGTGTGTCATCCAGGGCATCGAGACGACGATCCCGCTCCACCTTCGCCTGACGGCCGAGCCGGAATTCATCGACGGCCAATACGACATTCATTGGTTGGAGCGCTGGCTCGGCCTCAAGACCTGAACGGACGCGGGGCATGAGCACGGGCCTGACGCCGGAACTGCTTCTGCAAGCCTATTCCGTCGGCATCTTCCCCATGGCCGAGAACCGCGACGATCCGACGCTCTATTGGATCGATCCGGAATCGCGCGGGATCATTCCACTCGACTCTTTCCATATCCCGCGACGCCTGCGCCGGACCCTGCGCCAGGACGACTTAGAGGTGCATGTCGATACGGCCTTCGCCGAAGTCATGGACGGCTGCGCGGCGGCGACCCGGCATCGGCCGAACACCTGGATCAACGAAGAGATCGCCGGCCTGTATTCAACCCTCCACGAGATGGGACGGGCCCACAGCGTCGAGGTCTGGCAGGACGGCCAACTGGTGGGCGGCCTCTACGGCGTTTCCCTGGGCACGGCCTTCTTCGGGGAGAGCATGTTCACTCGCGTGCGCGACGCCAGCAAAGTGGCCCTGGTTCATCTGGTCGCGCGCCTGGTGATCGGCGGCTTCACCCTGCTCGACACCCAGTTCCTGACCGAGCATCTGGAACGGTTCGGGGCCGTCGAAATTCCGCGCGACACCTATCGCGCCCTGCTCGCCGTCGCCCTGCGAAAGCAGGGGCATTTCTATTCCGAACTGGACGACTCGGATTTCTCGGCCTTTTTGCAATCGACCAGACGCAGGTCGTAGACCGGGTGCTCCAAGGCAGACAGGGCGGGGCTGGAGGCGAACATCCAACCCGTGAAGACCCGCACCTCGACCTCGTCGGCGCGCAATTCATCGACTTCCAGGAACGCCGCGCTCTCCGGAGTTTCCTCCGGCGGACGCTTGCGGCAGGCCCGGGGAAGGACCGAGAGTTGGTCGAAGCTGGAGACCTCGCCGACCGGCGCCTCGAAGGTCGAGATCCGGGCCGTGATCTTGTCGAGAGCCTGAAGCACGGCGATATCGCCCTCGATCCAGGTCTGGGCGGCCGCGGGCGCCGCGCCGAGAAGGAAAAGCGCGGCGACCAAGGCGGCAACTGGGGCGGCGGGGCGGCACGGCCCGAATGCGAGCGTTCGTATCATCAGGATCGCGATCCTAGCGCCCGGTCATGGCGAAATCGGGGCACATCCGTCACGCCGGCTTGCGGGCATGAAAGCGCAGGCGGACATAGTCGACCCGCCAGACGCCGTCCTCGCCCAGAAGATCGGGACGCAAGGCCTCGGCGACCTCGTCCAGAAGGGCGCCCATCGACTCCGGCGGTACGGCGGACAGAAAACTCTCGCCGAAGGTCTCGAGCCAGGCCCGCACATCGCCCGGCAGAGGCGTGGGCCGCGGGATCAGGGCCATCGAATCGACCGTGAAGCCGGCCCGTTCCAGCCGTTCGCGGTATTCGGCCTCGTCCGGGAAATACCAGGGATTGAGCGGAGCCGCGTCGATCCCGCGTCGCGCCAGGGCGGCCGTCAGCACGGCGACGACCCGGCCGACATTGCCGTGGCCGCCCATCTCGGCGACGAAGCGTCCGCCGGGCCGCAGGGCCCGCCCGACTCCGGCGATCACCCCGTCGGCATCCGGCATCCAATGCAGCGCCGCGTTCGACAACACGCCGTCGAAGGCCGCCTCGAAGGTCAGTTTCTGGCCATCCATCACCCGGGCGTCCAGCCCCCGGGCCCGGGCCGCCGCAACCTGCTCGGCGCTGGCATCGACAGGCACGACCTTGGCGCCCAACTCGATCAGACGAATGGTCAGGGCGCCGTCGCCGCAGCCGAGGTCGAGGATATCCTCGCCGGCGCGCGGTTTCAGAAGGTCGAGCAGCGGCGCGCCGAGCGCGGCGACGAAACCGGCGTTGCGCTGATAGCGACCCGGGTCCCAATGCTGCTCGCGCCGCGCGGAACCGGGCGCCGCGGCCGATTCGTTGCCCGCCACCGGCCTAGTCCTCGGACAGCAGAAAGATCGCCTTGCCGAGCAGTTCCTCGATCGAGACCACGCCCTTGGTCCGCGTGATCTCGCCACCCTTGGCGATAAAGGTTTCGGACCGGCCCGGATCGAGCTTGATGTACTTGCTGCCGATCAGGCCTTCGCCCGTCACCTCGGCATGGGTGTCTTCGGTCAACCTGATCTCCGGCGCGATGCTCATCGTGACGATGGCCTCGTAGGTCTCGAAGTCGATTCCCCGGTCGGTCACCGTGCCGATCTTGACGCCGCCGATCCGGACGTCCGCGCCCGTCGACAGGCCATCGATGCTGACGAAACGCGCCTTGACCTCGTAGCCCTCGACCGGGCGGATATTGGCGCTGTCATAGGCATAGGCGAGGAAGCCCCCGGCGACCAGGATGACCACCGCGCCCATGATCGTCTCGACCAGGCTGCGTCCCTTCATCGTCTCGCTCCCCTCCCGCGCAAGGCTAGTCGACGCCCGCGCCGGCGTTGCGCTCCGCCTTGCGCTTCTCCGCGCCCGTCACGATGCGCTCGATAATGTTTTCCAGAATCACGGAATCCTGGGTGAACTCGATCTCGTCCCCGTCCGCAAGCATTTCGTACGATCCGCCGGGATCGAGCTTGACGAACTTCCCGGCGAACACCCCGTCGCTCAGCACCATCGCCGTCGTGTCCACGGGCATTTCGATATCCGAGCGAATCGTCATGTCGAGATAGGCCATGTTGTTCTTCGGGTCGAGGCGCTGCTCCGCGACCATACCGACGGGCACGCCGAGCAGGCGCACCTCCGCCCCCTTCGTGATGCCGTCGACCCGCGAAAAGCGAGCGGTGAGCGTGTAGCCCTCGCTCGACGCCGACGGCACCAGATAGGCCCAGAGAAAAAAGACGCCCAGGACCGTCAGCACCAAAGCGCCGGTCGCGATATTCACGATCTCCTGGCTAAATTGCTTCATGGGTGCTCTGGAGTGCTCGGGAAATGCTCGGGCCGGCCCGCACGCGCACTCAGGACGGGCGCCAGGGCTCGTAATCGCCGGTCGCCTCGGCCCGCTTGCCGCCCTCCAGCTCGTGCCCGGGCGGGCGATAGGCCAGTTGCGTACCGGTCAGGTTCGGTTTGTGCTCGCGCTCCCAGGAATGGCGCGAAGGGGGGCTGTCGGCCGGCACCACATCGGTCGTGTGATGCAGCCAGCCGTGCCAGTCCGGCGGAACGTGCGACGCCTCGGCCCGGCCCTCGTAGATGACCCAGCGGCGCGCGCGCCGACCGTCGGCCCGCGTCCTCGCGCCACCCTTCTCGCAGTAGTAGCGATTGCCGAACCGGTCGGTGCCGACCAGTTCGCCCTTCCACCATGTGAACAGCCGCGTTCCTATGCTCATGGCTCGCCGTAACCCTTTGATTTCCGCGCCCCACAAGGCGCGCGCGGCACTATGCCACCGGCCCGCCACGCGGTCCAGGCGGCCGATTCGCCCAGTGTATTCGCCCGGCCGCGAGTTCCCTGAAGCGCGGCGGGGCGCACGGCGCTATGCTCGCGGCGGCAAAGCACGGAGGGATTCCGGGGAATGGCGGCGAGCGAGGTGACGGAAGATGGCAGGCGCCGCCGTTTCTGGCTCGGCAGCTATCTCGCCCTGCAATCGGCGGTCGGCTTCAGCCTCAACCTGATCACGGCCAAGTTCGCCTATGGCCACGGCACCGACCCCCTGACCCTCAACTTCGTCCGCGTCATCTTTTTCGCCGCCTGCCTGTTCCTGTTCCTGCTTGCCACCCGCCGCCCCATGGCCCTGCCCTGGCGCCCCCGGGCCATGGCGACCCTCTATGGCCTGATGATCGCGGTGCAGAGCCTGGGCCTGTTCGCCGCCATCGACTTCATCCCGGTCAGCCTGGTCGTCCTGGTCTTCTACACCTACCCGATCATCGTCGCCGTCATCGGCACCCTGACCGGCAACGAACGGTTCACCTGGCCGCGCCTGCTGGTCCTGCTGCTCGCGTTCGCCGGCCTGGGCCTGGCCCTGCAGGTGCCGGCCGGCGGGCTCGACTGGCGCGGCGTCGCCTATAGCGCGGCGGCCGCCCTCGGCCTGGCCTTCGTCCTGCTCGGCTCGGATCGCACCATGCGCGGTCGGGACAGCGTGGTCGTGACCTTCCATATGATTCTGGGCACGGCCGCGGCGATGACGGTCGTGGCGGCGGCGTTCGGGCCCCTGGTCTGGCCGACCGACGACATCGGCTGGGCCGCGCTGGCGGCGTCGAGCGCCCTCTTCGGCATCGCGACGATGAGCCTGTTCGCCGCCATTCCCATGATCGGCGCCCTGCGCGCGGCCGTGATCGATAATTCATCGCCGGTCTGGGCCATCCTCTTCGCCGTCCTGCTGCTGGGCGAGACCTTGAGTCCGATCCAGGGCCTGGGCGCGGCCCTGGTCGTCGTCGCCATCATCGCCATGCAGTTCACCGGGCGCGCGCGAAAGGCCATCGGCGGGCAGTTGCCCGTCATGCCAACGCCTGCGCCGGTCGCGCCGAAGCCAGCCGCCGCCGCGTCGCACCAGCCGCGCCCTGCGGCTTCGAAACGGCTGTGGATCGGCCTGATCCTGGTAATCATGGCCGCCCTCACCTTCGCCTTCATGCTGGTCTTCGCCAACCTCGCCTATTCCCGGGGCACGGATCCGATGACCGTCAGCATGGTGCGCAACGGGGTCGGCGCGGTCGTCATGGCCGGGCTTCTCTTCGTCGCCGGGCAATCCATGCGCCTGCCGCCGCGCGAGACCATGATCGCCCTCGCCCTGGGCCTGGTCCTGGGGGTGCAGACCTATGGCCTGCTGGGCGCGGTGGGTTTCATCTCGGTCAGCCTGACGGTGCTGATCTTCTATACCTATCCGATCCTGGTGGCGGTCACGAACCGGGTGCTGTTCGGCGAACCGATCACGCCGACCCGCGCCATCGCCATGGTCGTGACCTCGGTCGGGCTGGGCCTCGCGCTGCTGGGAACCGGGGGGACGGTGGACGGCGACTGGCGCGGCATCGCCCTGGCCATGATGGGCGCCCTGACCCTGACCGCCTGTTTCGTCGGCACCGGCCACTACCTGGCCGGGCGCGACAACCGGGTGGTGATGCTGCACATGATGATCGCCATGGGGCTGGGCTTTGTGCTCGCCTGGTCCTTCACCCCGGATACGGGATGGCCGCGCGACCCCGTCGGCTGGGTCCAGATGGCGCTGGCCTGCCTCGCCTTCTCGATCTCGATCCCCTGCCTGTTCGGCGCGATCCAGGTCTTCGGCCCGGTGCGCGCCTCGCTGGTCGATACCAGCTCGCCGATCTGGGCCATCGCGGTTTCGGCCCTGGTGCTGGGCGAGGCCCTGGCCCCGATTCAGCTCGGCGGCGCCGCCCTGGTCGTCGCCGGCATCTTCCTGTTGCAAGCCACGGAGCTGCGCGCCATGCGGCGCGGGCGTTGAGAAAAAAGGGGACAGTCCTCTTTTTCGGACCCCTTTTTCGGGGTGAGGTCAGGCGTTGGCGCCGGCGGCGGTGTTGAAGTCGGCGATCAGGGCATCCCAGCGCGGCACCAGGGTGCGCAGCTCGTCCCAGAAGGCAGGGTCGCGGCGGCGGTCGAAATCGGCCAGAGTGACGCCCTGCTGCTCGACCCAGGTGTAGTAGCCCTGGTTGAAGATGCGCTTGCGCTCGACCCGCGTGGCCTCGAGCAGGTCGCCCGTGCCCGCGCCCAGCATGTGGCGGCCGAAGCCCTCGGCCGCGGCGATGCCGTCGAAGGTGCCGCCGAACCAGCGCTGGATCGCCCGCTCCCGTTCCGAGCCGTAGAGGGCGGCCCCGTCGGTCGCCACGGTCAGCACGACGTCATCCGCGCCCAGATCGAGATATTTGGCGAGTTTCACGGCGGCCACGACATTGGCGATGGACGAGAGGCCGAGCCCGTCGAGAGCCTGGATGGTCGCTTCAGGCACCCCCTTGCGCCCGACCAGATGATCGCGGCCCGCCTCGGTGTTGAAGACCAGGTTCAGGGAATCGGAATCCCGCTCCGACACGCCGATCACGAAATCGGTGTTCATGACGTTGTGGATCAGCGGCACATGCTTGTCGCCGATGCCCTGGATGTTGTGCTCGCCGTAGCCGGCGCGCAGCAGGGTCGGGCATTCCGTCGCCTCGACCACGGCGATGGCCGCCCCCAATTCGCGCTTGAGCCGGTCGCCCGCCGCCAGGGTGCCGGCCGAGCCGGAGGCTGCGACAAAGGCCCGCGCATGCAAGCCGCCGCCCGCCGCGTCGTTCAGGTGGCGGAAGACATGGGCCAGGGCGGTGCCGGTGACCAGTTCGTGAATCAGGTAATTCCCGAACTCTGCAAACTGGTTGAGGATGACGTTCTGGGGGTCGGCGGCCAGCGCCTTGCAGGCGTCGTAGATCTCCTTGACGTTGCTTTCCGTGCCCGGCGTGCGGTGGATGTCCGTGGGCTCCGCGACCCAGCGATCCAGCCAGTCGAAACGCTCGCGGCTCATCCCCTCGGGCAGGACGGCGACGCCGCGGCAACCCAGAATGCGCGAGATCGCGATGCCGCCCCGGCAGTAGTTGCCGGTGGAGGGCCAGACTGCGCGGTGGGCGGTCGGATCGAAGCCGCCCGTGACCAGGCGCGGCGCGAGGCAGCCATAGGCCGCCAGCACCTTGTGCGCGGCGATCATGGGAAAGCGGTCGCCCAGGGCCACGACAATGCGGGCCGGCACCCCGGTCAGGCTTTCGGGCAGGACCAGATGGGCGGGCACGGCGACGCGGGTACGCCGGTCGTCGGCATTGTACCAGTGGCAACGATACAGGTTGCGCGGATCCGGCGAATCCGGATCGATTTCGGCGCCGGTCTCGGGGATCAAGGTCGGGTCGGCCAGTTCGGCGAAGCGCGGCAGGCGCAGCCCGACCTCGCGCAGGCGACCGACCGCCCGGTCCCGCGCCGCTTCGTCCGTGACTTCGGTTTCCAACCCGGCGAGCGCCATGCCCCGTCTCCTAATTCCTGGACCCTACTCGTTGCCACGCCGTTTGACGCAATCGGCGAGCAGGCAGAGTTCCTCGAACATCACGTTGCAGGCGACCAGGGCGGTCATGCCGCTGGGGTCGAGGGGCGGCGAGACCTCGTTCACGTCGGCGCCGTAGAGGTTGAGGCCGCGCAGACCGCGCAGGACTTCCTGGCATTCCCGATAGCTCGGTCCGCCCGGCTCGGGCGCGCCGGTGCCGGGCGCGTCCTTGGGGTCCATGCCGTCGATATCGAAGGTCAAATAGCAGGGCTCGACGCCCAGCACCTCGTGGATCTTTTCGATCGTCTTCTCGACCCCCATCTCGAAGAAATCCTCGATGGTGATGATCGTGACCCCGCGCTCGTAGGCCCAGTCGAGATCGTCGGGCGCGTAGAGGGTGCCGCGAATGCCCAGCATGACGTAGCGCTTGGGGTCGACGACTTCCTCCTCGATACCGCGCCGGAAGCAAGTCGCGTGGTTGTAGCGATGGCCCAGCAGCTCGTCATGGGTGTCGGGGTGCGAGTCGAACTGCAGCAGGCCGAGCGGGCCGTGCTTGGCCGCGACCGCGCGCAGGATCGGCAGGGTGATCGAGTGGTCGCCCCCCACGCCCAAAGGCAGAGCGCCGGAGTCCACGATTTCCGCCACGAAGTTCTGGATCGAATCGTAGCTGCCCATCAGGTCGAGGGGATTGACCGCGGCATCGCCCATATCGGCGATGCGGCATTCCTTGAAAGGCTGCATCTTGGTGACGAAATGGGTCTGACGAATGAGGCGCGACATCTCGCGCATCTGGGCCGGGCCTTGGCGGGCGCCGTCGCGGTTCGACGAGCCCCAGTCGAGCGGCACCCCGTACAGAGCGATGTCCAACCCCTCGGCCTTCTCGCGAAAGGCCGCGCGCATAAAGGTCGCGATCTGGGCGAAGCGCGGCACGAATTTCGAATCGATGGGCTCCAAGCCGTGGGTGCTCATTCCGTTGCATCCTCCAAAAATCCGCCAACTGGCGGGGACCCTAGCCGAAGCCGCCATCCCGGGAAAGCGCGAGGCGGCCCCGAACCGGCTTGTGAACCGCGGATTCCGGGCCTAGAAGGAAAGGCCCGCGCAGGATGGGCCCGTTCGAGGATCCCGCCGTCATGAGCGCCCAGAGCCCTTCCGCCTACCGACCCGCACAGCAGCCGCAATGGCTGGGCATCGTGCTGGTCCTGATCGGTGCGGCGGCCTACGGCATCCTCGTCGTCGCCGCCAAGCTGAACTACGAACACGGCTCCGACCCCGTGACCGTGCTGTTCGTCCGCGCCATCGGCTTTTTCGTCCTGCTGCTGATCTTCCGGCGGGCGACGGGGCGGCCCATCGCCCTGCCGCCGACCGTGCGCTACCTCTGCCTGGGCCTCGGCGTCTTCCTGGCCTTTCAGACTTGGTGCAACTACGCCGCCATTACCTTCATCCCGGTCAGCCTGGCGATCCTGCTGCTTTACACCTATCCGATCTTCGTCGCCCTCGCGACGCGGCTGATCGAGCGCGAGCGGCTGGGGCCGATCAAGGCCGGCGCGGTCCTCGCCGCCTTCGCCGGGCTGGCACTCAGCCTTCAGGTTCATCCCGGAGTGCTCGACCCGCGCGGCCTGGGCCTCGGCCTGATGGCCGGGCTAGGCCTCGCGATCACGGTCATGGTCTCGAGCCGTATTCTGCGCCGCGCCGACAGCGCGCGCATGACCCTGCATTTCACCGCCTCGACCTCGGCCTGCTATCTGGCCGTCCTGGTCCTGACCGACGGCTGGGCCTGGCCAGTCGATCAGGTCGGCTGGCTTCTCCTGCTGTCCATGCCGCTGGTCTATATCGTCGCCATGCTGTGCTTCTTCTCGGCGGTCACGATCATCGGCCCGCTGAAGGCCGCGACCTTCAACAATTTGGAGCCGGTGACGACGATTCTGCTCGCCGCCATCCTCCTGGGCGAAGCCCTGGGGCCGTGGCAATACGTCGGCGCGGCCCTGGTTATCGGCGCGCTGTTCGCCATGCAGATCGCAGATCGGAGGGCGAAGGCGCGCGCGGCGGCCGAGGCATGACGGTCCAGGCGGCACCCGTCGGGGCAAGGCCGGCTGGGGCGGGGCGCGCCTGGCTGGGTGCGGCGCTCGTCCTGTTCGGTTCGGTCGCGGCAGCGGCCCTTTTGGTCACGGCGCGCGGTCTCTACGACCACGGCGCCAATCCGCTGACCGTGCTGTTCGTTCGGGCCATCGGCTTCGCCAGCCTGCTCGCCCTGTTCCTGCGCCTGACAGGGCGGCCCATCCGTATGGCGCCCAGCGAACGCTATCCCAGCCTCGCCCTTGGCCTGCTGCTGTCCTTCACCACCTGGGCCAACTACACCGCCGTCAGCCTGATCCCGGTCAGCCTGTCGATCCTGCTGGTCTACACCTATCCGCTGATGGTCGCGGTCGCGATGCGCTTGATCGAGCGGGAACGGGTGCGCCGGATCCAATATGCCGCGATCCTGGTCGCCTTCGTCGGCCTCGGCGTTTCGCTAAACGTCTCGGCCCGCTTCCTCGATCCGCTCGGCGTCGCGCTCGCCCTTGCGTCCGCCACCGGCCTGACCTTCATCGTCGTGGCCAGCAATCGCATCCTGCAGCGCGCCGACAGTCGACGGCTGACCCTGCACATGGCGGCGGTGAACGCGCTTTGCTACGGCGCCGCCATGATGGCAACCGGCGGACCTGCGATTCCGGACGATCCGGGCAAGGCGGCGATCCTGCTGATCTTTCCGATCGGCTATTTCATGGCGATCCTGGGCTTTTTCTCCGCGATCCCCCTGGTCGGCCCGACCCGCGCCTCGATGTTGAGCAATCTGGAACCGATCGCCGCCATGCTGCTGGCCGCCTGGATGCTGGACGAGCATGTCGGGCCGATGGGCTGGGCCGGCGCGACCCTGGTCGTCGGCGCGCTTCTGGCCGTGCAGTTGGCGGCGTCCGGCCGGGCGGCCAAGCCGTGACGTCGCGGCCCTGGCTCGGCGCCTTCTTCGTCATCCTGGGCGCTTTCGGCTTCGCCGTCGGCGTCGTCCTGACACCTTTCGTCTACGATGCCGGAACCGATCCCGTGACCCTGGTGATGTGCCGGGCGGCGGGCTACGCCCTGCTGCTCTACCTCGCCCTGCGCCTGTTCCGCCGCCCGCGCGTGCTGCCGCCCGCCGTGCGTTACAAGGCGCTGCTGCTGGGCGCCGTCTTCGCCGTCCAGTCGATGTGCTTCTTCACCAGCATCACCCTGATCCCGGTCAGCGTCGCGGCGATCGCGGAATACACCTTTCCGCTTCAGGTTGCCTTGGTCTCCTGGGCGCTCTACGGCGAGCGGATCGGCCTCGCCAAGGCCTTCTGCTTTCCCGCCGCCTTCGCCGGGCTGTGGATGGCCCTGCAGGTCTCCGGCGAGGGCGGAATCGATTCGCGCGGCGTGGCGCTGGTCGTGGTCGGCTCCATGCTGCTGACCGTCATGGTGATGTTCGGCGACCGTATCATGGGCGCATCGGACAGCCGGCGCGTGACCTTGCACACGACAGCGACGGTTGCGGCGATCTACGCCACCCTGTTCCTGGTCACGGAGTTGGAGCCGGCCTGGCCCCAAACCGCCCTGGGTTGGGGCGCGATGGCCGCCTCCTCCCTCACCTATCTCACCGGCATGCTCGGCATCTTCACGGGCATCGCCATGATCGGGCCGACCCGCGCCTCGATCCTGATGAACCTGGAGCCGATCTTCACCCTCGCCCTGGCCATGCCGATCCTGGGCGAAATATTGACCCCGATTCAGCTTGCCGGCGCGGCCCTGGTCATCGGCGCGGTCGTCGCCAGCCAGATCCTGGGCCGCAGGATGCGTCCGACAGCTTAGATCGGCAGCGGCGGCAGGACGATGGGGTGGGCCTCCTCATAGGCGCGACAGGCCCGGATGGCGAGGGCGTCGCGGCCGCGCTGGGCGACGAGCTGGAAGGCGGTCGGCATTCCGTTCGAATCGAAGCCGTTGGGCATGCTGGCCGCCGGATGGGTGCTGAAGTTGAAGGGATAGGTGAAGGTCGCCCAATCCATCCAGCGCCGCATCCCGCGCCCTTCAGGATATTCCAGCCCCGCCTCGAAGGCGGTGAGGCAAAGCTGCGGAGTAAGCAGCAGGTCGAACTCGTCCAGCAACACGCTGACCGCGCTGCCGAAATTGGCGCGCACGGCCTCTGCATCGGTGTAGTCGAACAAAGACAGTTCCATGCCTTCCAGGGCCATCTCGACGAATTCCGGCCCGCCGAGCGCGCGCTCAGCCTCGGTGAAGGTCCGCCAGGCCTTGGCCTGGGCGACGCGGAAAACGTTCTCGTAGGCTTCGC
>JABIRQ010000256.1 GCA_018699755.1 Rhodospirillaceae bacterium
CCATCTCGTAGCGCCCGTCCCGCAGAACGAGCGGGTTCGGAACGAGACGGCGACCATTCTCCTCAAGAATGTCGTGGAAATCGAAGAACACAGGCGGCTGAACGATGACCCCATCGTCCCGGTCGGTGAAGAGGGACGCGGCGGTCGCCAGGATGTTCGGCACATTGGGCGCGCGCAGGATGTGCGTTCTATCCACCTCCCAGCCGTGGCGGGCCTTCAACCATCCCCTCAGGGCGGGCAACAGACCGTCCGGAACGGCTTCATAGCCGAAAACTCCGTGATCCAGCCGCTCCTGCATGGCTGTGAGTACCGGTGGCGGGGCCTTGAAATCCATGTCCGCCACACCGGCCGCAAACAGGTTTTCGCTGTCATCCCCAAGGACGATCCGATGGGTCTTCAGTGCCGGAACCGCCCTGCGGTCGACCTCTTCATCCAGTGAATGGTCTGATTTCGAACGGGCCATAGGACCTCATCCTCCCGACCGATAGGCCAACCGAAGGCCTAGAAGGCCTCGACCCAAGGGCGTAGCTCGACTTCCCAGGTCCAGGCGCTGGGGTGCTGGCGATGGATGTGGAAATAGGTTTCCGCGATCGCGTCCGGATCCAATCTGGCGTTTCTGCCAGGGTCCTTGCCGATGCCGCCGTCGATCACGAAATGGGCGACATGGATGCCCTTGGGCGCCAGTTCGCGCGCCATGCTCTGGCACAAGCCGCGCAGGCCGAACTTGCCCATGGCGAAGGGCGCGGAATTGGCCACCCCTTTCACGCTGGCCGTGGCCCCGGTGAACAGGATCGAGCCGCTGCCACGCGCCAGCATGGCCTTGGCCGCGCCCTGCCCCACCAGGAAGCCGCCGAAGCAGGAGACCAGGAGCGCCTGGCGCACCTGTTCGGGGTCGAGTTCGGCAATGGGCCCGCGTTGGCGGGCGCTCGGGTTGAAAGCGACCAGATCCGGCGCGCCCAGGTCGCGCTCGACCGCGGCGAAAAGGCCCGTGACCTCCTCCGCGCTGGAGACATCGCAGCGATAGGCCCGCGCGCCGGTCTCCGAAACGAGACCGGAGAGCTTGTCGGTATCGCGCGCGGCCAGGGCCACGGCCATGCCCTGCTTCGCGCAGAGCCGGGCCAGCGAGGCGCTGAGCCCCGGCCCTGTACCGACGATGAGTGCGATTTCCCGATCCGCCATAACCTTCTCTCCCTGTCCTATCGCTGTCTCAGGCCACGCTGTTCGAGGCGCCAGACGAGTTGATCGTACCGATCCTGGCCGAAAAACGGCTCGCCCTCGAGCACGCAGGTCGGCGTGCCCCAATGGCCCGACGCTTCGAGGGCACGGGCATTCTCCTCGATTTCGGCACCGTCGGCCGTCCCGTTCGCCGCGATATCGGTCTCGAGGACGGCAAAATCCAGCCCCGCCCGCGCCGCCGCGCCCGCAAGCCGGCCGTCTTCGATCCACGCCTCCCCGGCCCAGAGGAGGCGGCCGTATTCCTCGTAGAAGCGCAGACCCCCGCCCCGCTTCTCCGCCGCCAGGCCCAGGCGGGTGATGCGGTGGATCACGGGTTGATCGGCGGCTGGGCGCAGACCGCTTTCATCCGTCGCCACCGGGTCTGGGTCCGGCGCGGCGGTATAGGGCAAGCCGAGAAACGCCGCCGTGCGCGCGACATCGATTTCGAAATAGCGGCCGAGCGCCGGATTCTGATCCGCCAGCGCGTCGGGGTAGCGCAGGATCAGCGGCAGGACGGGGCGCATGACGACGCGCAGATCATGGCTTTCGGTCAAGGGGCGCAGCCGCGCCGCCATGAAAAAGCTGTAAGGGCTGCGATAGGAAACATAGAGATCGATCGACACGGTCACTGTGGCACTCCTCCCGGCGAAGCAGGCAGTTTACGGGGCCGCGGTCCGGGCCGAAACTGGCCGCCCTGCATCAGACCCGTGCGGAGGCCGCCATGATCCCCTGCCAGCGCCACCTGTTCGATATCCCCGAGGGCCTCGCCTATCTCAACTGCGCCTATCTCTCGCCCCTGATGAAAGGCGCGCGGGCCGCGGGCGAAAGCGCGGTTTCGCGCAAGAGCCGACCCTGGGAACTCGGCCGCGACGATTTCTTCGCCCCTGTCGAAGCGGTGCGCGCGGCCTATGCCTGCCTGATCGGAGCCGATGTCGACGGCATCGCCTTGATCCCGGCCACGAGCTATGGGATCGCCACCGCGGCCACCAACCTGCCGGTCGAACGGGGACAGGAGATCATCGTGCTCGAGGGCCAGCACGGCTCCAACTGGCATGCCTGGGCCGACAAGGCCGAGGCCGCGGGCGGCGCGTTGCGCACCGTGGCGCGCCCAGAGGGCGGCCGCTGGACCCCGGCTGTGCTGAACGCCGTCGTCAAGAACACGGCCATCGTCGCCGTGCCGCAATACCATTGGACCGACGGGGCGACGGTCGACTTGGCCGCCGTGGGCGCGCGATGCCGGGCGGTGGGCGCCGCCCTGGTGGTCGACGCAACCCAATCGGCCGGCGCGGCGCCCCTGGATCTGGACGCCGTACGGCCCGATTTCGTCGTCGCCGCCGGATACAAATGGCTGTTCTGCCCCTACACGCTCGGCTTTCTGTACGCCGCGCCGCACCGGCGGGAAGGCCGGCCGCTGGAAGGCCACACTTTCCACCGCGCGGGCGCGCGACAAAGCGAGGGCCGCACCGGCTATATCCGCGAATACGAGCCCGGCGCCCGGCGCTACGACATGGGAGAGCGGGCAAACTTCATCCATCTGCCCATGGCCCTGGCAGCCTTGGAACAGCTCAACGCCTGGACGGTCGAAGAGATCGCCGCCACGCTCCGCCCGCTGACGGCGACCATCGCCGAGCGGGCCGAATCCCACCATTGGGCGGCGCCCGCGGCCGACGCCCGCGCACCCCATTTCATCGGCATCCGGCCATCCGTCGAGCTCCCGCCCGACCTGGCCCAATGCCTCGCCGCGCGCGGGGTGCATGTCAGCCTGCGCGGCGGCTGCATCCGGATCAGCCCGCATCTGTACAACACCGGGGACGATATCGAGCGCCTGTTCGAGACGCTCGATGAAATTGCGGCAATGTAACGGCGTTCGGCGTTTCCTTGATTTTCTCCGCCTATCGGCCCGGAATTTATGGTGAATTTCGGCATTTTTCTTGACCGGAAAAGCCAACCCTCCAATAATGAGAAAACAAAAATAAGCGCTGTCCCCATATGTTGTATTCGGGGGGGCTTCATGGCGGCCAAACAGGTCAGTCCGGGACAGAAATTCCAAAAGGCGGACGGCACCGACATCGTTTTCGAAGTGGTGGATCTCGTCGATATCGGCGGGTTGCCTCATGCGCGCATGTCGGATGTCCTCGACCCGTCCGATATCCGGGTCGTCTCCGTCGACGCCCTCTACGACCGCAGGCATTTCCGGCACGCCGCCGACGGCGCCCTGCCACGCAGCGGCACGTCAGGCCGCTTGCGCCTGGCCATGGGCTAGGCCGCGGGCCCGCACCGTGGGCCGCCGAGAGCGATAGGCGTTCCTCCCGGTCTTACTTCACGGTCTTGCCGCGGCCGGTACCAGGCAGCACACTTCTTGACGGCGTCGCCTCGGCGACGCCGTTCGCCATTGCACCTATGGCCGAGGCTGCGCCAGAAGCCAGGAGGAAGAATCCATGACCGTCCCCGCAACCCTCGACACCGTCGCCGTGATCGGCAACGGCCTGATCGGCCACGGCATGGCCCAAACCTTCGCCGCCGCCGGGCAACAGGTCGTGATGATCGGCCGGAACGACGACAGCCTGGCCGCCGCCCTGGACAAGATCGCCAAGAGCCTGGCGCAGTTCGAAGCCCACGGCCTTCTGACCGCCCAGGAAGCGAAGGCCGCTCTGGCCCGTATCCGCATCTCGACCAAACTCGAGGACGCCGCGCCCGCCCAACTCGTCTGCGAGGCGTTGCCCGCGAACAAGGCCCTCCAGGATGAGATCTACGGCAAGCTGGACGCGATCTGCGCGCCGCCCGCGGTGTTCGCTTCGGGCAGCGGCCAACCGGCCAGCGATCTGGTCGGCAACGTGAAACACCGGGGCCGGGTGGTGGCCGCCCATTTCTGGTATCCGCCACAGCTCATCCCCCTGGTCGAAGTCTGCGCCGGGCCGGAGACGGACCCGGACGTCGCCCCTTGGGTCTGCGATGCGCTGCGCGCCGCCGGCAAGGAGCCTGTGATCATCGACAAGGAGATTCCGGGCTTCCTCGGCAACCGCTTCCAATACGCCATCCTGCGCGAGGCCTGGGCGCTCTGGGCCGAAGGCGTCGCCTCGGCCGAGGCGATCGACGCCGTGGTCAAGGCCTCCATCGGCCGCCGTTTGGCGATCACCGGCCCGATCGAATCGGCAGATGCCGGCGGGCTCGACACCCTGCACGCCTACGGCGTCTATCTGATTCCGCATCTCCATGCGGGCGACCAACCGGCCCAATCCGTCACCGACCTGGTCGAGCAAGGCCATCGCGGCCTGCCCTCGGGCAAGGGCATCTACGACTGGTCGAAACGCGACGGCGCCGCCCTGCTGGCCGAGCGGGAAGAGGAACTGTTCCGCCATCTTGCCCGCGACAAGGCTAAGCGGGATTAGCTAAGCGACCCGCGCTCCGTTCCGGCCTTCCTCGCCCTGAGCTTGCCGAAGGATGAGGAAGCTCAACATGATGCCGGAACGCGGCGCGTTCTCCCCTACTCCGCGATCGCCTTCCGGCCGCCATGGATCGCGCGCCATACGCTTTGCGCGGTAACCGGCATGTCGATGTGGTCGACGCCGTAGTCCGATAGGGCATCGACCACGGCATTGACCACGGCGGGCGGGCCGCCCACGCAACCGGCCTCGCCGCAGCCCTTCACGCCGAAGGGATTGGCCGAGCTGGGCACCTCGTTGTAGTGGAACTCGATGGCCGGAAAATCGTCGGCCCGGGGCAGGCAATAGTCCATAAAGGAGCCGGTCACGAGCTGGCCGTCCTTATCGTAGGACGCCCCCTCCCAGAGGGCCTGGCCGACCCCTTGGGCGACGCCGCCATGGACTTGGCCGGCGACGAGCAACGGATTCATGACCTTGCCGAAATCGTCGACCGCCAGATAGCGCACGAGTTCGATCTCGCCGGTCTCGGGATCGATCTCGACCTCGGCGACATGGCAGCCGTTGGGGAAAGTGAAGGCTTCCTGCTTGTAATAGCCGAGCTCGTCCATGCCGGGCTCGAGTTCCGGCGGCAGGCGGCCCGCCTGGAAGGCGCGCTTGACCACCTCTTGGATGGCGACCGCCTTGTCGGTGCCGGAAATCGCGAAACGGCCGTCGTCGAAACTCACATCGGCCTCGGCCGCCTCCATCATATGGGCGGCGATCTTGCGGCCTTTTTCGATAATCTTCTCCGCCGCCAGGCTCATCGCCGGCCCCGCCGTCTGCAGGGAGCGCGAGCCGCCGGTGCCGTGGCCGTAGTCGTTGGCGTCCGTGTCGCCCGTGACCACGCGGATCTTGTCGAAGGGCTGGCCCAGCCAATCCGCCGCGATCTGGGCAAAGGCCGTCTCGTGCCCCTGGCCCGACGGCCCCGTGCCGACGAAGACCGTCAACTCGCCGCTGGAATCGAATTTGAGACGCGCTGCTTCGGGCGCGCCCGTGCCGCAGATCTCGACGTAGTAGGCCAAGCCGGTGCCGAGCAGCTTGCCGCGCGCCCTCGCCGCCGCCTTGCGCGCGGCGCGGTCGGCCCAGCCGACATGCTTGATGGCGTCGTCCAGGCTCCGCGCGTAATCGCCGCTGTCGTATTTCAAGCCGGTGACGGTCGTGTAGGGAAAGGCGTCCGGCGCGATGAAGTTGCGCCGGCGCAGCTCGGCCGGATCGAGGCCCGCCTCGCGCGCCGCCTTGTCCATCAGCCGTTCCACCACGTAGGCCGCCTCGGGCCGCCCCGCGCCGCGATAGGCCTCGACCGGCGTGGTGTTGGTGTAGACCAGCTTGCAGGACAGATCGACGGCGGGGATCGCATAGACGCCGGAGGCCATCAGCGCGCCGGGCTCGGTCGGGATGGTCGGCGCGAAGACCGAGATATAGGCGCCCATATTCGCCGTGATATGCATGCGGAGGCCGAGAATCTTGCCCGCCATGTCCAGGGCCAGTTCGCCATGGGTCACATGGTCGCGGCCATGGGTGTCGGACAGGAAGGCGTCCGAGCGTTCGCCGATCCATTTCACCGGCCGGCGCAGCGTCCGGGCCGCCCACATGACGAGGGCGTATTCCGGATAGGCCCCGGATTTCATGCCGAAGCCGCCGCCGACGTCCGGCGTCACGACACGAAGCTGGTTGAGGCCGATGCCGAACACGCCGGCCAGCCCGCCGCGCATGCCGTGCACGCCCTGGCTGCCGACATGGAGGGTCCAGCGGTCGTCGCCCGGATCGTAGTCGGCGAGCGCGCCGCGCGCCTCCATCGAGGCGACGACGACGCGGTTGTTGACTAGGTCGAGCTCGGTCACATGGGCCGCGGCCGCGAAGGCGGCATCGGTCTTCTCGACCTCGCCTGAGGCCCAGTCGCAGCACAGGTTGCGCGGGCAGTCGTCCCAGACCTGGGCCGCTGAATCCACCGCCCCGCCCGTCTCCACCACCGGCGGCAGGATTTCGTATTCGACCTCGATCAGTTCGGCCGCGTCGCGCGCCTGATCCAGGGTCTCCGCAACGACGAAGGCGATCCCGTCGCCGGCGTAGCGCACCTTGTCCGCCACCAGCAGAGTCCAACCGCCGATATGGCAGCGCGAGCCGTCGCGATTTTTCACCGGCGCCAGGCAAGGCAGGGTGCCGAGTCCGTCGGCCTGGGCGTCCGCGCCGGTCAACACCAACAGAACGCCGGGCGCCGCTTTTGCCGCCCTGGTGTCGATGGACTTGATGCGAGCATGAGCATGGGGTGAGCGCAGGACATGGCCGTGGGCCTGGAAAGCCAAATTCACATCGTCCAGGTACCACCCGTCGCCGGTCAGCAGGCGCCGATCCTCCGTGCGCCGAACGGATTTCCCCGCGCCGAACTTGCGCACCGTGACCATGCTTTCGCCTCCCGCCATGGAAAGCCCGCCGGACCAGCCGGCGGGCGAATCGGTGCGGCATGATATCCGGGGCACCGCGTCGCTCCAAGGGACGGACGGTGGAAACGGCCCGATTTCAAGCTCGGCCGTGCTCGCTCGGCCTCGAATCGCGCGCGAAGAGATAGGCGATCACGCCGGCCAGGGTGCAAAGGGCGAGGAAGGCGAACATGGCCCGGTAGGCGACCTCCGGTGCCGCGCCGGACGCATCGTGGGGAAACAGCCCGATGACCGCGCCCGAGGCGGCCTGGAGAATGGCGATGCCGGCGAAGTTCGAGAAATTGACCATGGTGATGGCCCGCCCGATCAGCCGGTCGGGGAACAGGGCGCAGCCATGGGCCATCAGGGTGACGATGTAGTTGCACACGAAGGCCAAGGCGCAGAGCAGGCCGACCACCGTGTAGAGGCCCATATCGGGCACCGCCGCAAGCACGGCCAGAATCAAAACCGTGGCGAAGGCCCCCGGCAACACGACCCATTTGCGTGTGTTGAAGATGCGGTCCAGCGGGCCGTAGAGAATGTTGCCGATCAGCATGAAAACCGTGACCAGGAAGATCATTTCGCTGGCGGTGATCCGGTCCAGGCCGTGGACATCGGCCAGGTAGGGCCCGGCCCAAAGCGCCCGGATCGTCAGAATGATCGAAAGGCTGGGAAAGGACAGGGCCAGCACCAGATACATCTGCGGCTTGCTCAGGATCACCCGGATGCCGGCCATAATCTGGCGGAAACTCTCGGGCTCGCGCTCGTGATAGCCATGGCCTGGCGGCGCGTCGCGCACGATCAGAAAGGCGATCAGCACGAGGAAGGCCGTCACCACGGCCATCAGCGAAAAGGAGCCGCGCCAGCCGATCTCCGCCGCCATCAGGGCGAGCGGCGTGCTCGAGAGAAGGAAACCCAGGTTTCCGAACCCGGTATAGAGCGCAATCATCGTCGCCGTCGCGCTGGGCCGGAACCAGCGGGCGAAGATGACGACCGCGCCCATCAGTCCGACCGCGCAGCCGCCGCCCATCAGCACCTCGCCGACGATCAGCATGGATATCGAACCGGCGTTGGCGAAGACGATCGCGCCGATGGCCGGGATCAGCATCATGATCGAGATCATGCGGCGCGGGCCAAAGCGGTCGAGCAGCCCGCCGACCGGTATCTGCATGAAGGCGAAGGCGAAGAAATAGGCGCTGGTGACGAGACTCAACTGCTCGCTTGACGCGCCGAAGTCACTGCGTAGAGACTCGGCAATGACGGCATTGGTCGAGCGGAAGAACGTGCTCATCTGATAGAGCGCGTTCAACGCGATGAAAATGACGATCGCGCGTCGGAGGTTGCGGCTGTATTGGTCCGCGGCGGTCACCGGCCGGCGGCCTAGCCGAACTGGGCGCTCAACCCGCCGTCGACGACGATCTCGGTCGCGGTGACGTAGCTCGCCTCGTCCGAAGCCAGGAACAGCGCGGCCTTGGCAACGTCCCAGCCGGTCGCGGCGCGGCCGATGGGAACCAGGGCGTCGCGCTGGCCCAGGATCTTCTGGAACTCATCGTCGCCGACCTTCTTGCGGATCGGCTCCAGTGCGAGAGGCGTGTTGACCACGCCGGGCATGATCGCGTTGCAGCGGATGCGGTGCGCCGCGTGCTCGAGCGCGATCGCGCGGGTGAAGCCGATGACGGCGGACTTGGTCGCGGCATAGATCGAATAGGGCGCGCCGACGTAGTGGGTGGCGGCGACCGAAGCGAGATTGACGATCGCACCGCCGTCGCCCTGCTCGATCATCCGGGGCACGACGGCCTTGGTCATCAGGAACATGCTGGTCACGTTGACCAGCTGGACATGCTCGAAATAATCGCGGTCCTTCTCGATGCTGCCCAGCTCGAAGATGCCGACATTGTTGTGCAGGATGTCGATGCGGCCATAGCGCTCGAGACAACGCGCGATCAGTGCCTCGATCTGGTCCGGGTCGGTGATATCCGCGATATGGGGCGTGAAATCGATCTTCTCCGCCTTGGCGATCTCCGCTGTCTCGTCGACCGCGGCCTCGTTCCGATCGATGCCGAAAACCTTGGCGCCCTCGCGCGCGAACAGGACGGCCGTGGCCTTGCCGTTGCCCCAGCCCGGCCCGCTCGCCCCGGCGCCCGTGACGATCGCGACCTTGTCCTTCAGCCTGTCGCCCATGTGCTTTCCCCTCTCGCGCGGTTCGCGCCTAGTAACCCGGTTCGTTGAAGACGTTGATCGGCAATTCCGCCACCGAAGCGGTGTTGGGCAAAGCGAGCAGCATGCTAACCATATCCGCCACGCTTTCCGGCCGCAGCTTCAACTCGTCCGGCGCGCCCAGCGGCGCGACCATGTCCGTGTCCATCAGGCTGGGGCAGAGGTTGGTCGTGCGCACCCCGTCGTCGAAGCCAGCCTTGCGGGTGGCGTGGCTGAGGGCGGTCAGCGCGAACTTGCTCATCGAATAACCGATGAAATCGTCGCGTCCCACGCGCAGCCCGGACAGGGAATTAACGTTGACCACGCGGCCGTGGCCCGAACGGCGCAAATGGGGAAAGGCCAGGCGGGTCAGGGTGAGCGGCCCGCGCACGTTGATGCTGTAGAGCTCGTCCAGCTTGTCCTCGGCATCGGCGTCCTCCAACTCGAACTGACGCAGGATGCCGGCGTTGTTGACCAGGGCATCAATGCGGCCGAATCGCTCGACCGTCGCACCGACCCAGCTTGCCGCCGTCGCCGGATCGGCCGCGTCATAGGCGCAAAACAGGCAACGCGCCTCGGGCCCGGTTTCATGGGCCGCATGCAGGGCGTCCATGTCGCGCGCGCCCAAGCTGACGCAATAACCGTCGTCGATCATCCAGCGCGCGATCGCCCGGCCCAACCCGCGCGCCGCGCCGCTGACCATGACCACCCGGCCGTCCGTCGATAGCGAAGCCAAAGCGTCCTCCGTCCCTATTTCGCCGGGGCCGCCACGGCCTCGATCTCGACAAGAAGCTCGGGGAAGGCAAGGTTGGAAACCTCGACGATGGCGCTCGCCGGTCCGCCGTTCGGCCAGTGCTTGAGCCTGCCCGGCTTGATGGCGTCCAGAAACCGGATATCGGTGACATAGACCGTCACCTTCACAACATCGGCCATCGTCGCGCCCTCGACCGCAAGAAGACGTTCGATCGCGCTCAAAGCGAATTCGGCCTGGGCCCCGGGATCGCCGACATGGACGGGCTTGCCGCTCTCGTCCAAGGCAACCTGGCCTGCCACGAAAATCAGCGTCCCGCTCTCGACTCGCACGACATTCGAGTAATACGGGCGTATCGGCGCGGCAATGCCTTTGGGATTGGACGAATGAATACGCGAATTGGCCATATTTTTCTTTCTCCGGCGCTCTATTGGGGCATTTTCATCTGGGCGATCAATCCGCCATCGACAACAAGCTGGGTGCCAGTGATGTATTCCGAGTCGTCGCTCGCCAGGAACAGCGCGCCGTTCGCGACGTCCCAGGCAGTGCCCGTGCGACCGATCGGAATTTTCGTGTCGCGCGCGGCGACCCAGGCATCGAATTCCGCTTTCGGAAGGGTCTGGCGCTTCGGCTCAAGCATCAGGGGCGTGTTGATGCTGCCGGGCAGAAGGGCGTTGCAGCGAATGCCGTCCTTGGCGTGATCAAGAGCGATCGCGCGCGTGAAGCCGAGCACGCCGGCCTTGCTGGTGTAGTAGGCGATCCACGGCACGCCGTTCCAGCGAATGCCCGAGATCGAGCCGACATTCACGATCACGCCTCCGCCCTGCTTCGCCATCACCGGGATGACATGCTTGCAGGTCAGGAACATGCTTTTGAGATTGACCGCCATGACCTGGTCCCAGGTCTCCTCGGAGGTCTCCAACACGTTCTTGTCGTCGACGATGCCGACATTGTTGTGCAGCACATCGACCCGGCCATAGGTCTCGACACAGCGCGCCACCAGTGCCTCAACCGCTTCGGCCTCGGTCACGTCGGCGACATGCGCGGTGCATGCGCCGCCCTCCTCCGCGATGATCGATGCGGTCTCCGCGACCGCATCCTCGTTGCGGTCGATGGCGAAGACCTTCGCCCCCTCGCGCGCAAACAAAGTGGCCGTCGCCTTGCCGTTGCCCCAGCCTGGCCCGACCGAACCTGCGCCGGTCACGATCGCGACCTTGTTCTTGAGCCTCTCGCTCATGGCTCCCGCGCCTCCCCCTCGAACGCCCAACGGCCGATGCCGCGCGCGATCTTACCCCTCGCCCGCCGACGGGCAAGGATGAAGGACTGCGCCGACCGCAACCCGGTCATGCGCGACCCGGTTCGGGACGGATGGTTGATCGAATGCCGGAGCGGGACAAAGATGCTGCGCGAGGGGCCTGATCCTATCGACCGGCCAAGGGGGCAAAATCCATGAAATTCGGCATCATGTGCCAACTTCAAATGCCGCGGCCCTGGACCGCCGATGCGGAGCGCCAAGCCTACCGCAATGCGATCGAGCAGGCGGTCGCGGCGGAAGAGGCCGGATTCGAGTATTTCTGGATTACCGAGCAGCATTTCTGCGTCGAGATTGGGCATTCCGCCTGCCCGGAGATGACCCTGGCGGCGCTGAGCCAGCGGACCTCGCGCATCCGCCTGGGCTTCGCCGTCATCGTCCTGCCCTGCCACAACCCATTCATGGTGGCCGAGCGGGTCGCGACCTTGGATATTCTCAGCGAGGGGCGCGCCGAGTTCGGCTGCGGGCGCGGCGCCTATCCCTATATCGTCGAAGGCCTGGGCCTGGACCCCGCGATGGGCCG
>JABIRQ010000162.1 GCA_018699755.1 Rhodospirillaceae bacterium
GGCAGCACCTTCAAGAATCCGCCGGGCGAAAAGGCCTGGGCCCTGATCGAACGGGCGGGCTGCCGCGGCATCCGTCGCGGCGACGCCATGGTTTCGGAGAAGCACTGCAACTTCCTGATCAACACCGGCAGCGCCACGGCCTACGACATCGAGCGTCTGGGCGAAGAGGTTCGCCGCCGCGTCCGCGACGAAACCGGTGTCGAACTGGAATGGGAGATTCAGCGCCTGGGCGAAGCCCGCCCGGGACGCAGCCCTGAGTTGGGGTTACGCAAATGAAGCGGGTCGTATTGCTCAAAGGCGGCTGGTCGGGCGAGCGCGAGGTTTCCCTCGTCAGCGCCGCCGCTTGCGCCCTCGCATTGCGGGATGCGGGCTACGACGTCGTGGAATTCGACGTCACGCGCGACCTGCGCGACCTGCTGGACATCCTCGACCCGCGCCCCGACGTGGTGTTCAACGCCCTGCACGGCCGCTATGGCGAGGACGGACGCATTCAGGGCCTGCTCGACATCCTGGCCGTGCCCTATACCCATTCCGGCGCTCTCGCCTCCGCCCTGGCAATGAACAAAGAGATCGCCAAGCGGCTCTTCGCCGATGCGGGCATTCCCTGTCCGCCAGGCAAGGTCATTTCTCGCAACGCCCTTCTCGCGGGCGAGGCGATGGAACGGCCCTACGTCCTCAAGCCGGTCGAGGAGGGTTCGAGCCTCGGCGTCCATATCGTGCTCGAAGGCCAGAATGCGCCGCCTTTCGACGCCGCCCGTTGGGCCTTCGGCGACGAAGTCATGGTCGAGCGCTATATCCACGGCCGCGAGATCACCGTCGCGGTCATGGGCGACCGGTCGTTGGGCGTGACCGAGTTGCGCACGAACGAAGGTTTCTACGACTACGAGGCGAAATACACCGAAGGCCGGACCAATCACCTGGTCCCGGCGCCGATACACCCGGACGCCTATGAGCAGGCGATGGATTTCGCGGTCCGCGCCCATCGCGCCCTTGGCTGCCGCGGCGTGACCCGCGCCGACTTCCGTTACGACGACCGGGCGAGCGAGCCCGGCGAGATGTTCCTGCTCGAGATCAACACGCAGCCCGGCATGACGCCGCTGTCCCTGGTCCCGGAACAAGCGGCCCATGCCGGAATTTCCTTTCCCGAACTGGTCTCCTGGATGGTGGAGAACGCCTCATGCGAGGACTGACCGCTTTGCGCCTGCCCAGGCTGAGCCCAGGCAAGCGTCGCGCGAAAGGCCGGCGCAAGATCGCCGGCATGCGCGCACTGGTTCGGCCCGCGCTATGGGCCCTGCCGCCCTTCGCCGCCGTTGCCGGCGCGGCGTGGTTTTGGTTCGCCGGGCCGCTCCCCGCCATTTTGGCCCAAGCGTGGGATGGCGCCATCGCGACAACCGCCGATGCCGGTTTCTACATCGGCGAAGTCTATCTGGAAGGTCGCGAACACACGCCGCGCGCCGCCATCGTCAAGGAACTGAATTTGGATCGCGGCGCGCCCATCCTCGCATTCAGCCCGGACGATGCCCGGCGCAAGCTCGAAGCCTTGGGCTGGGTTCAGGAAGCGACCGTTTCGCGCCACCTCCCCGACACGATCCGCATCCGCCTGGTCGAGCGCGTGCCTTTCGCCATCTGGCAGCGCGACGGCGACTTCGTGCTGATCGATTCCAAGGGCGACGAGATCGCCGGCGCGCGGGTCGACCGGCATGTCGATCTGCCGCTGATCGTCGGCGCCGACGCGGCGCACCACGCGACCGAACTCGTCACGATGCTGTCGGCGGAGCCGGACTTGGCCGCGCGAGTGACCGCAGCCGTCCGGATCGGCGGACGGCGCTGGGATCTGCGGCTGGACGGCGCAGTCGTCGTCAAATTGCCGGAAACCGATGCAGGAGCCGCATGGTCGCGCCTCGCCGCGATGGACCGCGAATCGGCGCTCCTGGCGCGCAACGTTCTCGGCATCGATCTCCGCCTGCCCGATCGCCTGATCGTCCGTGTGCCCGAGAACGTCGCGCCCAAGCGCGAGACCGTCCCCGAAGGCGGCGGGACCGCGACAACCGTCGCGCACGAAACATGACGGCGCCGATGCGGAGGAACCAAGGGGAATGAGCAGAACACGAAGCGGACTGATCGCGGCGCTCGACGTCGGCAGCACCAAGATGTGCTGTTTCGTCGCACGCGCCGGCGATGACGGCGCAATTCGTGTTGTCGGGATCGGTCATCAAATGTCGCGCGGCGTTCGCAGCGGCGCGATCGTCGATATGGAAGCCGCGGAGACGGCCATCCGAAACACTGTTCATGCCGCCGAGCACATGGCTGGCGAAACGATCCGCCAGGTCCTGGTCAACATCTCTTGCGGCACTCCGGCATCAAGCACGGTCGGCGTCGAAGTCTCGATTGCCGGGCACGAGGTCGGCGATTCCGATGTCCGGCGAGTGTTGCACCAAGGTCTGCACCATTTCGAGCCGACCGAGCGCGACCTTCTGCACATGATCCCCGTGGGCTTTTCGATCGATGGCTGCAACGGAGTCCGGGATCCGCGCGGCATGTTCGGCGAGCGTCTCGGCGTCGACATGCATGTCGTGACCGCGGGATCGAGCGCTTTGCGCAATCTGTCCGCCACGATCGGGCGCTGCCACCTGGATATCGACGGCTGCGTCGTCGCGCCCTACGCCGCCGGCTTGGCCGCCCTGGTCCCCGATGAGACCGACCTGGGCGCGACCATCATCGACATGGGCGGCGGCACCACCTCGATCGCCGTCTTCTACGGCGGCGAGGTCGTCTTCGTCGACAGCGTGCCGATAGGCGGCAATCACGTAACCAACGATATCGCGCGCGGGCTGACCACGCCCCTCTCCGATGCCGAGCGAATCAAGACTCTTTACGGCTGCGCCGTACCCACGCCAAGCGACGAGCGTGAGGTCATCGATGTCCCTCAGATCGGCGAGGAGGAGCAGGCCCACGCGAACCACGTGCCCAAGTCGATCCTGGTCAGCATTATCCAGCCGCGCTTGGAGGAGACCTTCGAGTTGGTGCGCTCGCGCCTGGAGGCCAGCGGCTTCGACCGCCTGGCCGGCCGACGCGTCGTTCTGACAGGCGGCGCCAGCCAGCTTCAGGGCGTCTCGGACCTGGCCGGGCTGGTGCTCGACAAACAAGTCCGCCTCGGCCGGCCGATGCGCGTGAACGGCATTGCCGAAGCCACGGGCGGGCCGGCCTTCGCGACCTGCGCCGGCCTGTTGATCTACGGCGTTCACAAACAACCCGACGCCATTGTCGACCGCATGCCCGATCCGGAACCCATACCTGCCGGCGTGTTCGGACGAATCGGCGGTTGGCTGCGTGAGAATTTCTGATGCCACGAAGGAGCCCAGGACGATGAGCCCATTCCCAGATGCCCGGCCGGGTTCTGTCCCCGGCCCGGTGAAATGTCCCGAAACCCTGCCTGAAACCCTGATTCAGAAGCGCAAAGAGCGGAGGTCGAAATGACGATCAATATTTCCATGCCCCAGGTTGAGGCCGAACTGAAACCCCGCATCCTGGTCATCGGCGTCGGCGGCGCCGGCGGCAACGCGGTCGAGAACATGATCCGGTCCTCGCTTGGCGGGGTCGAGTTCCTGGTCGCCAACACGGACGCCCAA
>JABIRQ010000389.1 GCA_018699755.1 Rhodospirillaceae bacterium
CCCGGCCCGCGGCATGTTCATGAGCCAGAGCAGCAGCGCCGGCGCGAAGTAAAGCGTGCCGCCGGCATCGGACACCCACCACAACGACCAGGTCGGGCCGATCTGGTCGAGCGGCAGACCGACGGCCAGGCGCAGGGCGAGAGTGCCGGTCGTGGCGGTGATCGCGGCATGGGTCGCAACGCCGAAGCCGAGAAAGGCGAGCAGGTCGCGCAGGCTGCCGAAGGGATCCCTGGCGCGCGCGAAGCAGGCTATCAGCAGCGCCCCCGCCACCGGCCCCGCGGCGTTGCCGAAGGAGATCATCGCCGCCATGTGCAGCGGCGGATCGAACAGGACGTAGTTGTCGATGAACGAGCCGATGAAGATCCCGGGCGCCACGCGCACGCCGCCCAGCATCGCCGCACCCAGTGCAATGCTGGCGGGCAGCCAGATCGGCGCGGGGAAAAGACCATAGGCCGAAAAGAACCTGGCGACGGCCAGGCCGCAGGCGACGTAGAGCGCGGCGACGACCAGATTTGTCGCGAACCAGGTCATGGCCGGCCCGCGGGCGACGAGTCGATCGAACCACTGGGGACGCATCGGGCGGGCGCGCCACCACGAGCCTGCCGCGATCTCCGAATTCGCCGTCTCTTCCTCGATCATCTCGCGGCCTGCCCGCCTTTCCCCCATATCGTCGCCCGCGTCGCGCCCCAACCGGAGTGCAAGAAACACTCTCGCGGGACTCGCGCGACGACTGTATAGCCGAAATCGAATCGCGACGCAGCTTGGGCAACGGGGATGGCCGAGCCGTGCCGAATGCCTAGTATGGCCCGACACGCGAAAAGCCAGCGGAACGGGAGATTCGGGATGAGGCTCGAAAACAAGGTGGCGATCGTCACCGGCGCGGGGTCCGGCTTCGGCGCCGGGATTGCGCGACGCTTCGCGGCCGAAGGCGCGAAGGTCCTCGTCGCCGATATCGACACGGCGCGCGGCGAAGCCGTCGCCGCCGAAATCGGCGGCCGCTTCGCCCAGGCCGACGTCTCGGACGACGCCCAGGTGGCCGCGATGGTGCAGGCCGCGATCCAGGCCTTCGGCGGCCTCGACATCCTGGTCAACAACGCGGGCGTGCCCCAGCGCAACATGCCCATGCTGGAGGTCGACGAGGCCACCTTCGACCGCATTTTCGCCGTCAACGTGAAAAGCCTATACCTGACCGCGAAATACGCCGTGCCCGCGATACGCGCGCGTGGCGGCGGGGCGATCGTCAATATCGGCTCGACCGCCGGCCTCCGGCCGCGCCCGGGCCTGACCTGGTACAACGGCTCCAAGGCAGCCGTGAACCTGCTCAGCAAATCCATGGCCCTGGAACTCGCCCCCGACCGGATTCGCGTGACCGCCATCGCCCCCGTCGCCGGCGACACGCCCATGCTCGCCGAATTCCTGGGCGGCGCCCTGACCGACGAGGCCTATGCCAAGTTCCGCGCGACAGTGCCCCTCGGCCGCCTTTCGACGCCTGAGGATATCGCCAACGCCGCGCTCTATCTCGCGTCGGACGAGGCCGAGTTCATCACCGGGGTCTGCCTGGAGGTCGATGGCGGGCGTTGCGTCTGACGCGCCGAACGACTGGCCGGCCATGACCGAGCGCTTCGAGACCGACTGCGCCGTCGTCGGTGCCGGCGTCGTCGGTCTGGCCGTCGCGCGCGCCCTCGCCCTGGCCGGCCGCGAGGTGCTGATCCTCGAAGCGGCCGAGGCGATCGGGACCGGCGTCACCAGCCGGTCGAGCGAGGTCATCCATGCCGGCATCTACTACCCAACGGGCAGCCGCAAGGCGCGGGCCTGCGTCGCCGGCAAGCGCATGCTCTACGACTATTGCGAAGCGCGCGGCGTGCCGCACAGGCGCTCCGGCAAGCTGATCGTCGCCTGCGACCGGGACGAGGCCGAACGCCTGCCCGGGATCCGCGCCAAGGCCGAGGAGAACGGGGTCGACGATCTGTCCGCCATGACCGCGGCCCAGGCCCGCGACCTGGAGCCCGCCCTCGCCTGCGCCGACGCCTTGCTCTCCCCTTCGACCGGCGTGGTCGACGGCCATGCCCTGATGCTCGCCCTCCTGGGCGATGCCGAATCCGCGGGCGCCATGCTCGCCACCCATGCCCCGGTCGGAGGCGGCGAGGCCCTGCCCGACGGCCGCCTTGCCTTGTGCGTCGGCGGCGAAGCGCCCATGCGTCTCGACTGCCGGACGGTGGTCAACTGCGCCGCTTTGGGCGCGCCGGACCTCGCGCGGGCCATCGACGGGATCGACGCGGCCGCCCTGCCCCGCATCCACTGGACCAAGGGCAACTACTTCACCTGCGCCGGCCGCCCCGCCTTCACGAGGTTGATCTATCCGGTGCCGGGCGCCCATGGCTGGCTCGGCCTGCACCTGACCATCGACATGGGTGGCCAGCTCCGCTTCGGCCCGGACATGACCTTCGTCGACGCCCCGGATTACGAGGTCGACACGAGCCGCCTGCCGGAATTCTATGCCGCCATCCGGCGCTACTGGCCCGCCCTGCCCGACGGCGCCCTGCAACCCGGCTATGTCGGCGTGCGGCCCAAGATCCACGGCCCGGACGATCCCGTGCCGGACTTCGTCATCCAGGGGCCGGAAGGCCACGGCGTGCCCGGCCTGATCAACCTGTTCGGGATCGAGTCCCCCGGACTGACCAGTTGCCTGGCCCTGGCCGAAGAGGTCGCGGATTTGTCCGTCGCCATGGGCTAGGCGACTGGCACGGCGGTTGCGACGCTTCTTGCGCAACCGGAGGAACCGACCGTGAGCATCGCCAGCCTGAAACCCGCCATTTCCGTTGCCGAACAAGGCGTTCCGTCGAACGTGACGGCCGCCGTGCGCTATGCCAGCGACAAGGCGGGGGTCGATTTTTCCTACCTCCTGGCAAAAGCTGCCGCCGAAAGCGGCTTCCGGGCCGACGCCAAGGCCCGCACGTCCAGCGCCACGGGCCTGTTCCAGTTCGTCGAGGAGACCTGGCTCGACATGATCGAGCAGCACGGCGCCAAATACGGCCTCGTCCACCATGCCGATTCCCTCCGCGAAGGCACGGTCGATCCGGCGATGAAGGAGCGCATCCTCGCCCTGCGCGAGAACCCGCGCCTGTCCGCCCTGATGGCCGCCGAATACACCCGCGCCAACCAGACCGTCCTCGAGCGCGAGGTCGGCGGCGAGATCGGCGAGACCGAACTCTACATGGCCCATTTCCTGGGCGCGGGCGGCGCGGCCCGTTTCCTCGCCGCCATGGCCGACGAC
>JABIRQ010000160.1 GCA_018699755.1 Rhodospirillaceae bacterium
CGCGACCCGGCCGGCCAGCACGAACTCGGCATCCCGGCTCGTCTCCGTGTCGCGGGCGGTCTGCACGGCGGCCAGGAAGCCCGGATCGCGCAGCACGGATTCGACCGAACGGCCGGTCAGGTCCGGGCCGAACAGCTCGCGCGCCTGGCGGTTCGCCTCGACCACCGTGGACTCGCCGTCCAGCAGCAGCAGCGGGTTGGGCAGGCTGTCCAGCACCAGCTCCCGCTGTTCGAGAACCCGGCCCAGCTCTTCGCCGCGCTGACCCCAGGCGCGTCGCACCCGCGCCACGGCGGGGCCCAGGCCGGTCGCCGTGGCGCTCGCGCTTCGCTCCTCTCCCGGGGCCGCCGGCGCGGCCTCGCCGGTCCGCGCCAGGCGTTCGACATAGGTCAGGCTGGACAGCAGGTTGCGCAGATGGAGTCGGATGATCAGGGCCAGGGCGAGGCCGGCGCCGAGCGCGGCGAGCAGCGCCGGGGCCGGCGCCAGCGCTCCGGTCAGGACCAGGATGGCGAAGGCCAGGACCGTCGGCGCGGCGGCCAGGGCCGTCGTCGCTAGCAGGTTGGAGGCGGGAACCCGCATCGCCCGGCGCGGCCTGGCCGCTAGAGGCTGAGGCGCGGCTGGGCCTGGGCGATGGCGTCATGGGCGGCGAAGGCCGCCATCTCGACGAGCTGCCCGGCCGAGGCGCCCATGGCCGCGATCTGAACCGGCTTGGACAGGCCGAGCAGCAGCGGGCCGATGACCGTGCCGCCGCCCAGCTTCTGCATCAGGGTGGCCGAGATATTGGCGCTGTGCAGGGCGGGCATGATCAGGACGTTGGCCGGGCCCGACAGGCGGCAGAAGGGATAGACCGCCCGCATCATCTCGTGGTCCAGGGCGACGTCGGCCTGCATCTCGCCGTCCAGTTCGAAATCCAGGTTGCGGCTGCGCAGCATGGCGACGGCGTCGCGCACGCGCTCGGCCGTCTCCCGCATCGGGTTGCCGAAGTTGGAGAAGGACAGCAGCGCGACGCGCGGCTCGTGACCCAATTGGCGCGCCTTGGCCGCGGTCTGGACCGCGAGGTCCGCCAGCTCGACCGAGGTCGGGCGCTCGTGGACCGAGGTGTCGGCGATGAAGATGGTGCGCCCGCGCGCGATCACGATCATCAGGCCGAAGACCCGCTCCCCTGGATTGGGGTCGAGCACGCGCCGCACCTCTTCATGGGAGACGGCGAAGCTGCGCGTGACGCCGGTGACCATGGCGTCCGCGTCGCCCATGGCGACCATGCAGGCGCCGAAGACGTTGCGGTCCTGGTTGACCATCCGCTGGCAGTCGCGGAACAGGAAGCCCTTGCGCTGCAGGCGCTCGTACAGGAATTCGGTGTAGCGCTGGTTGTTCGACGACAGCCGCGCGTTATGGATTTCCAAGCCCTCGCCCCGGGTCAGGCCGATGCTTTTCATCGTTTCCTGGATGCGGTTCTCCCGGCCGATCAGGACGGGCATGCCGTAGCCGTTGCTGTGGAAGGCGACGGCGGCGCGGATCACCCGCTCCTCCTCGCCCTCGGCGAAGACCACGCGCTTGGGCTCGTTGCGCACCCGGTCGAGGATGAGCTGCAACTGGTCCGCGGTCGGGTCGAGCCGCGCGCTCAGCGCCTGGCGATAGGCCGCCATGTCGATGATCGGCTTGCGCGCCACCCCGGAATCCATCGCCGCCTTGGCGACGGCCGGCGGGATCGCCTCGATCAGGCGCGGATCGAAGGGTGCCGGGATGATGTATTCCGGGCCGTAGCGCAGGCGCCGGCCGCTATAGGCGGCGTCGACCTCGTCCGGCACGTCCTCGCGCGCCAGGGCGGCGAGGGCATGGGCCGCGGCGATCTTCATCTCCTCGTTGATGGTCGAGGCGCGCACGTCGAGGGCGCCGCGAAAGATATAGGGGAAGCCCAGGACGTTGTTGACCTGGTTGGGATAGTCCGAGCGCCCGGTCGCGATGATGGCGTCGTCGCGCACCTCCTTGACCACCTCGGGCCGGATCTCCGGATCCGGGTTGGCCATGGCGAAGATGATCGGCTTGGCGGCCATCGAGGCGACCATCTGCCGGGTCATCGAATCCTTGGCCGCCAGGCCGAAGAAGACGTCGGCCCCCTCCAGCGCGTCCTCCAGGCTGCGCGCCTTGGTGTCGATCGCATGGGCCGACTTCCACTGGTTTAAATGCTCCTGGCGGTCCCGGTGGATGACCCCCTGGCGGTCGACCACGGTGACGTTCTCGTGGGGCATGCCCATGGATTTCAGCAGCGAGATGCAGGCCAGGGACGCGGCCCCCGCGCCCAGGGCCACCAGCCTGGTCTCGCGGATGTCCCGGTCGGTCAGGTGCAGGGCGTTGATCAGGCCGGCTGCGGCGATGATCGCCGTGCCGTGCTGGTCGTCGTGAAAGACGGGAATGTCCATCACCTCGCGCAGCCGCTCCTCGATGATGAAGCATTCGGGCGCCGCGATATCCTCGAGGTTGATGCCGCCGAAGGTGGACCCCAGGAAGCGCACGCAGTTGATGAATTCCTCGGCGTCGCGGGTATCGACCTCGAGATCGATGCCGTCGACATCGGCGAAACGCTTGAACAGGACCGCCTTGCCTTCCATCACCGGCTTCGACGCCAGGGCGCCGAGATCGCCCAGGCCGAGCACGGCGGTGCCGTTCGAGATGACGGCCACCACATTGCCCTTGGCGGTGTAGTCGTAGGCCGTCGCCGGGTCCTCGGCGATGCGCAGGCAGGGCGCGGCGACCCCCGGCGAATAGGCCAGGGACAGGTCGCGCTGGGTGACCAGCGGCTTGGTCGGAGTGATCTCGATCTTCCCCGGCTTGCCGCTGGCGTGGAAGAGCAGCGCCTCCTCGTCCAACCTGCGATCCGCGCTTTCGTCCGGCATTCTCGGCCTCTCTCGGTGACCCGCCTGGCCGACGAAAGGTCGGCGGCGCCCGCCCGCAGTCTACCGGCGCACCATGACGGCTCCAAGGCGCTCGCTTGCGGCGGGGCGCGTGGTGCGGGACCGGCGCGGCGTGTTATGGTTTCGATCCCTGGCTCCCGCGCCCGCGCCGTGCCCCGAATCGTGCCTCCGACCCAAGTCGAAACCATGCCCCAGGCGGACACCGCCCCGAAGGCCGATCCCGACGCGAAGGCGGAAACGGGCACGGCCGAGCGCCGCGCGTCTCCCCAGGCCCCGCCCCAGGCGACGCCCCAACCAACCCCTATGATCGCGCAGTTCACCGAGATCAAGCGGTCCTATCCCGATTGCCTGCTGTTCTACCGCATGGGGGATTTCTACGAGCTGTTCTTCGACGACGCGGTCGCCGCCGCCGCCGCGCTCGACATCACCCTGACCAAGCGCGGCAGGCATGCGGGCGAGGACATCCCCATGTGCGGCGTGCCGGTCCATGCCGCCGACAGCTACCTCTCCCGCCTCATCCGCAAGGGCTTCCGCGTCGCGGTCTGCGAGCAGGTCGAGGACCCCGCCGAGGCCAGGAAGCGCGGCGGGGCCAAGACCCTGGTCAAGCGCGACGTGGTGCGGGTCGTCACCCCCGGCACCCTGACCGAGGACACCCTGCTCGACGCCCGCACCCATAACTATCTCGCCGCCCTGGCCGACGCCCAGGGGGAGCTCGGCCTGGCCTGGCTCGACATGTCGACCGGCGATTTCCAGGTCCAGCCGGTCCGGGCCGAGGGCCTGGCCGCCGCCCTCGCCCGGCTCGATCCGGGCGAATTGCTGGTCCCCGACCGCTTGCTCGAACGGCCCGAACTGTTCGAGCTGTTCGGCGACTGGCGCGAGCGGCTGACCCCCCTGCCCGGCAGCCGGTTCGACAGCGTGGCGGGCGGCCGGCGGCTCGAGGCGGTCTACGGGGTCGCGGCGCTCGACGCCTTCGGCGCCTTCGGCCGGGCCGAGACGGCGGCGGCCGGCGCCCTGGTCGATTATGTCGAGCTGACCCAGAAGGGCCGCCTGCCCCGCCTCGGCCATCCGCGTCGCCTGGCCGAGGGCGCGGTGATGGAGATCGACGCCGCCACCCGGCGCAACCTCGAACTCGCGCGCACCCTGGCGGGCCAGCGCAAGGGCAGCCTGCTCGCCACCATCGACCGGACGGTGACGGGGCCGGGCGCGCGCCTGCTCGCCGCCCATCTGTCCGCGCCGCTGACCGATCCCGAGGCGATTGGCCGGCGCCTCGACATGGTCGGTTTCTTCTTCGACGCGCCGCGCGCGCGGGACGGGGCGCGCGAGATCCTGGGCCGCTGCCCGGATGTCGAGCGCGCCCTGTCCCGCCTCACCCTGGGGCGCGGCGGGCCGCGCGACCTGGCCGCGATCCGCGATGCGCTCGCTGAAATCCCGGCCCTGCGCGCGGCCCTCGCGCCCGAGAAGGCGGACGGCCTGGCCGGGCCGCCCGAGGGCATCGCCGACGCCGCCAGGATGCTGGGCGAGCACGAGGTCCTGGTCGATCGATTGACCCGCGCCCTGGCCGCGGATCCGCCGCCCGTCGCGCGCGACGGCGGCTTCGTCGCCGCCGGTTATCACGAAGGGCTGGACGAGCTGCACACCCTGCGCGACGAAAGCCGCCGCCTGATCGCCGCCCTGCAGGCGCGCTACGCCAAGGAGACCGGGGCCCAGGCCCTCAAGATCCGCCACAACAACGTGCTCGGCTATTTCATCGAGGTCAGCCAGACCCATGCCGACAAGCTGAAGACCGGCTCCGACGGGCCCTTCATCCATCGCCAGACCATGGCGAATGCCATGCGCTTCACCACGGTCGAGCTGGGCGAGCTGGAGGAGAAGATCGCGCGGGCCGCCGACCGGACCCTCGCCCTGGAGCTGCGCCTGTTCGACGATCTGGTGGCCGAGATCGAAGGCCGGGCCGAGGGCATCGCGAAGGCGGGCCAAGCCCTGGCCTTGCTCGACGTCGCCGCCGGCCATGCCGAACTGGCGGCCCAGCGCCGGTATGTCCGGCCCGAAGTCGAGGACTCCGCCGGTTTCGAGATTCGGGGCGGCCGCCATCCGGTGGTCGAGGCGGCCCTGGCCGCGACCGCCGAGGCCGGTTTCGTCGCCAACGATTGCGACCTCTCGGTGCGCGAGGAGGAGAGCCGGCATCTCTGGCTCGTCACCGGGCCGAACATGGCGGGCAAGAGCACCTTCCTGCGCCAGAACGCGCTGATCGCCATTCTCGCCCAGATCGGCGGTTTCGTGCCGGCGGACTCGGCGCGCATCGGCGTGGTCGACCGGCTGTTCAGCCGGGTCGGCGCGGCCGACGACCTGGCGCGCGGCCGCTCGACCTTCATGGTCGAGATGGTCGAGACCGCCGCCATCCTCAATCAGGCAGGGCCCCGCGCCCTGGTCATCCTGGACGAGATCGGGCGCGGCACGGCGACCTTCGACGGCCTCTCCATCGCCTGGGCGACGATCGAGCATCTGAACGCGGTCAACCGCTGCCGCACTCTGTTCGCGACCCATTACCACGAGCTGACGGCCCTGGCGGCCAAGCTGCCCGGCGTCGTCTGCCACACCATGCGGGTCAAGGAATGGCAGGACGACGTGATCTTCCTGCACGAGGTCGCGCCGGGCGCCGCCGACCGCTCCTACGGCATCCATGTCGCCCGGCTCGCCGGCTTGCCCGCCGCCGTCGTCGCGCGGGCGGGCGAGGTGCTTTCGGTCCTGGAGCAGGGCGAACAGGCTGGCGCTGCCGCCCGCATCGCCGACGACCTGCCCCTGTTCCGCGCGGCGCGGCCGGCGGCGGGTGGCGGAAGTGCGGCGGCCGGGGGCTCGTCCCCCGTCGAACGGGCCCTGGCCGAGATCAACCCGGACGAACTGACCCCCAAGGAGGCGCTCGACGCCCTCTATCGCCTGCGCGCCCTGCGCGAGGAGGACGACGGGGAATCCTGAGGGGCTCGGAATGTTTGGGATGGCGCCGGCCGGGCGGTTATAATCGCCGGCCGGGCGCAGGACGCGATGACAACAAATGCCAAGACTCCGGGATTTGTTGGCCGCAACCCCTTGGCGGGACCGATTCTTAGTGTTGTTTCAATAGGTTGAGATCGCATCCGGGCCGCGCATTCGGCGCGTTCTCGGGCATATCGAGGCGAAACCCGGCCGAATCCGCAGTCATACCGGGTGGGACGACACCTATTATATAGTAGCGAGAGTTCGGGCCCGGCTGCGCCGGACGAGACAGGGTCCGCCGGACAAAGACGGGATGCCATGGCCAGAGTGCCGCGCAAGCGCCAGATCGTCGATCGCCACGCCTTGCACCGGGCGGTGGATGCGATCGCGGCCGAGCACGACCGGAGCGATGCGCGGCGGCGCGCCCTGATGGCCCTGCTCTCGCGCACCTTGGAAGAGGGCCGGGCCGAGATTCGCGCGCGCTTCGACGACGGCGCGGGCGGGGCCGAGACGGCGGCGGCCGGCAGCTATCTCATGGACCGCATCGTCCGGGCCCTGTTCGACTACGCCCGCAAGCACGCCTATCCGGTGGCCAACCCGACGGCGGGCGAGCGGCTGACCCTGGCCGCGATGGGCGGCTACGGGCGGGGCGAGCTGGCGCCCTTCTCCGATCTCGACCTGCTGTTCCTGATTCCCTACAAGCTGCCGCCCCAGACCGAACAGACCGTCGAGTTCCTGCTCTACGCCCTCTGGGACCTGGGCCTCAAGGTCGGCCACGCCGTGCGCTCGACCGACGATTGCGTCCGCCTCGCCAACAAGGATCTGACGATCCGCACGGCCCTGCTCGAATGCCGCTTCGTCGCGGGCGATGCCGGGCTGCTGACCGAAATGCGCCAGCGCTACGCCGATGAGGTCATGGCCGGCACGGCGCTCAACTTCGTCACCGCCAAGCTCGACGAGCGCGACCGGCGCCATCGGCGGGTCGGCGATTCGCGCTATGTGCTGGAGCCCAACATCAAGGAGGGCAAGGGCGGCCTGCGCGACCTGCACACGCTCCTCTGGATCGCGCGCTACGTCTATCGGACCCGCTCCATCGCCGACCTGGTCAAGCGCGGCACCCTGACCCCGAAGGAGGGCCAGAAGTTCGAACGCGCGGCCAACTTCCTGTGGACCCTGCGCTGCCACCTCCACTATCTCGCCGGCCGGGCGGAGGAGACCCTGACCTTCGACGTGCAACCCGAGATCGCGCGGCGCATGGGCTATGACGACGACGACGCCAATCTCGGGGTCGAGCGTTTCATGAAGCGCTATTTTCTGGTGGCCAAGGCGGTCGGCGACCTGACCCGGATCTTCTGCGCGGCGATCGAGGCCGAGCATCGTCGGCGGCCGGCGGACTCGGGTGGCGCGGGCGAGGAGAGGGAGCCGATCGACGGCTTTCATCTCGAGGGCGGGCGCCTCGTCCCGGCCACGGACGACGCCTTCGATCGCGATCCCTGCGGGCTGCTGCGGCTCTTCCACAGCTCGCTCAACCGCAACCTGGACATCCACCCTCGCGCCCTGCGGCTGGTCACGCGCAAGCTGGACCTGGTCGACGAAGACCTGCGCCACGATCCCGAGGCCAACCGGCTGTTCATGGATATCCTGACCTCGCCCAAGGGGCCGGAGGTCGCCTTGCGCCGCCTCAACGAAGCGGGGGTGCTGGGCCGTTTCATCCCCGATTTCGGCCGGGTCGTGGCCCAGATGCAATACGACATGTATCACGTCTACACGGTCGATGAGCACACGATCCAAGCGATCGGAATCCTCAGCAAGATCGAGCGCGGGTTGCTGCGCGAGGACCACCCGGTGGCCAGCGACATCGTCCACAACGTGCTCTCGCGCCGGGTGCTCTATCTCGCCCTGCTGCTGCACGACACGGCCAAGGGGCGCGGCGGCGACCATCAGGAAAAGGGCGCCCGCATCGCCCAGCGCCTGGCGCCCCGCCTCGGCCTGGACCCGGGCGAGACGGACAACGCGGTCTGGCTGGTGCGCCACCAGGAGACGATGAGCGAGTTCGCCTTCCAGCGCGATCTGGGCGACCCCAAGACGATCGAGGATTTCGCCGCCCTGGTGCAGTCGCCCGAGCGGCTGCGCCTGCTGCTGGTGATGACGGTCTGCGACATCCGCGCCGTCGGCCCCAATGTCTGGAACGGCTGGAAGGCCCAGCTGCTGCGCGAACTCTATCGCCGGGCGGAGGAGCTGATTTCCGGCGGGCTCGGCTCCCTGCCCGCCGTCGAGCGGGTCGAGGCCGCCCAGGCCGATCTGCGCGCCGCCCTGGACGATTGGGACGACGGCGCCTTCGCCGAGCATATCGCCCGCATGCCGGCCGCCTATTGGCTGGCGACCTCCCTCGACGGCCAGATCCGTCATGCCCGGCTGGTCCGCGGCCAGCGCGACGGCGCGACCGAGCCCGGGATCGACGTCGCCATCGACCGCGCCGCCTCGATCACCGATGTCACGGTCTGCGCGCCCGACCGGGCCGGGCTATTCTCGACCCTGGCCGGCGCGATTGCGGTCGGCGGCGCGGATATCACGGCGGCGCGCATTGTGACCACGGCCGACGGCCTGGCCCTCGACAGCTTCCTGGTGCAGGAGGTGCCGGCCCTGGCGGAGGCGCCCCGCCTCGCGTTGACCGACGAGAGCGGGATCGCGCGGCTGCGCGATGCGATCCTCGGCTGTCTCGCGGGCGAGATCGACATCCCTTCCGAACTCGCCCGCCGCCGGGCCCGGCCTTCGCGCGCGCGTCTCTTCGACGTGCCCATGCGGGTGCTGATCGACGACCGGGCCAGCGCGACCCACACGGTGATCGAAGTCAACGGGCGCGACCGGCCCGGCCTGCTCCACGATCTGACCAAGGCCCTGACCGAACTGCGCCTGCAGATCTCGACGGCCAAGATCTCGACCTTCGGCGAACAGGTGGTCGACGTCTTCTACGTGCGCGACGCCTTCGGCCTCAACGTCACCAAGCCGTCGCGGCTCGAGGCGATTCGCGCCCGCCTGCTCGAGGCCCTGCGCGACCCGGACGAGGCGCGCGAAGCGGCGGAATAGGTGCGCTTCGATGCCGGCCGCCTTGCCTGCGCCATGATCTTCCGTTAGCAGGCTGATGAAAATCGCAGGCAGGCCCTTCGAGACGGCCCTGCGGGCCTCCTCAGGGTGAGGAGTTTGTGAATCGGAGGGAGGGCCTCTTCGGGGCGAGGCCAGGCTAAGGGTTTTCCTCATCCTGAGGAGCTCGCGTCGGCGAGCGTCTCGAAGGATGACTGGCACGACGTCGATTTCCGGATGCCTATCGCAAGCGGGCGTCTTCTGGGGGTGATTGCGCGATGGCGCTGCTTCGGTTCACGGCGACGGTCGGCGGCTATACCTTGCTCAGCCGCATTCTTGGCTTCGTGCGCGATGTCGCGATCGCGCATTTCGTCGCGGCCGGCCCCGTGGCGGACGCTTTCTTCGTCGCCTTCCGCTTCCCCAACATGTTCCGCCGCCTCGTCGGCGAGGGCGCCTTCGCCAACGCCTTCGTGCCGCTCTTCGCCCGCCGCCTCGAAGGCGCGGGGCGAGCCGGCGCCCTGGCCTTCGCCGAACAGGCCCTGGCCGTGATGCTCGCCGCGATGTTCGTTCTGCTGCTGGCGGCGGAGCTCGCTATGCCCTGGCTGATCTCGGTCCTGGCGCCGGGCTTCGCCGCCGATCCCGAGCGCTTCGCCCTGACGGTCGAGCTGACGCGCATCACCTTTCCCTATCTGCTGTTCATGGCCCTGGTCGCGCTGCTGGGTGCGGTGCTGAACGCGCTGCTGCGTTTCGCGGCGGCGGCGGCGACGCCCATCCTGCTCAATATCGTGCTGATCGCGGCGCTCTTCGGTCTCGGCCATGTGCTGGAGACGCCGGGCCATGCCCTGGCCTGGGGCGTGGCGGCGGCCGGGGCGGGCCAGTTCCTGTTCATGCTGATCGCCTGCCGCCGGGCCGGCGCGCCCCTGCGCCTGCGCCGGCCGCGCCTGACTCCGGGGGTGCGTCGCCTGCTCGTCCTCATGCTCCCGGGCCTGGTCGGCGCCGGGGTGCACCAGATCAACCTGCTGGTCAGCACGATCGTCGCCTCGTTCGAGGACGGCGCGGTCAGCTTCCTCTACTACGCCGACCGGCTGGTCCAGCTGCCCCTCGGCGTGGTCGGGGTGGCCATGGGCGTCGCCCTTCTGCCTCTGCTCGCCCGCCAGCTTCGCGGCGGCGCGGCGGCCGAGGCGGTGGACATCCAGAATCGCGCCATCGAATTCGCCCTGTTGCTGACCCTGCCGGCGACCGCCGCCCTGCTCGCGGTGCCGGGGCCGATCGTCGCCGTCCTGTTCGAGCATGGCGCCTTCGACGCGGCTGATACGGCGGCCACGGCGGCGGCCCTGGCCGCCTATGCCGCCGGCCTGCCGGCCTATGTCCTGGTCAAGGTGCTCTCGCCCGGCTTCTTCGCGCGCGAGGACATGGTCGCCCCGGTCAAGATCGCGGCCGCCGCCATGGTCCTCAACGTCGCCCTCGCCGTGGCCCTGTTCCTGCCCTTCGGCCATGTCGGCGTGGCCGTGGCGACGGCCGCGGCCTCCTGGCTGAACGCCCTGCTGCTCGGCGCCGTCCTCTATCGCCGCGGCCATCTTTCGATCGATGCGCGCCTGCGCGCCCGAGTGCCCCGCATGGCGGTTGCGGCCCTGGCCATGGCGGGGGTCGTGTTCGGCCTCGCCTGGCTGCTCGAATCGGCCTTGGCCGGGGGCGTCGCGCTGCGCATCGCCGCGCTGACCGGATTGGTCCTCGTCGGGCTGGGTGTCTTCGGGGGTCTGGCCGTGGTCACCGGCGTCGCCCGGCCGGACGAGCTGCGCGGTCTTTTCCGCCGCGCGAACCGGCCGTCTTGACCTGATGTCTTGACCTGATGCCTTGACCGGGGCCGGGGCCAGCGGCGATAACCGCCGCGCCCGACACGCCGCCATCGTCCAGACAACGCGGGACCGCGAGCCATGAAGCGCATTTTCTCCGGCGTCCAGCCGACCGGGAATCTCCATCTCGGCAACTATCTCGGGGCGATCCGCAATTGGGTCCGCCTGCAGGACGAGTTCGAGTGCATCTACTGCATGGTCGACCTGCACGCGATCACGGTCTGGCAGGACCCGGCGGAGCTGCGCGCCAACACCCGCGAGGTGACGGCCGGGCTCCTCGCCGCGGGCATCGACCCCAAGCGCCATATCGTCTTCAACCAGAGCCAGGTGCCCCAGCACGCCGAGCTCGCCTGGGTCTTCAATTGCGTCGC
>JABIRQ010000482.1 GCA_018699755.1 Rhodospirillaceae bacterium
ATCGAGCCGGTCGCCGGGCATGACGCTGGCCGCCGCCGCGGCCAAGCGCCCTTCCATCGCCCGGATCGCCGCGACCCCGAAGGGCGGCGGATAGCCGATCCGCCCGACATAGAGGCCCACGCCCTCGTCGGGCAGCAGGCGATGGACCTCCCGCTCGATGGTGATGTCGTTTTCCAGCACGATCAGCCCGATGGCGGCGCGGGCCGACGGCCCCTCGTCAAGCTCGGCCTCGACTCGCCGCCAATCGGCCAGCGCCGGTGGCGCCTTCTCGCCGCTTATCTGCGGCAACTGGGGTGCCCAGCCCCTCGCCCTTCGAGACGCCGGCTTTGCCGGCTGCTCAGGGTGAGGGGCACATCTTCAGACCTCACCCTGAGGAGGCCCGCAGGGCCGTCTCGAAGGGTGAGGTCGGTCAAGTTGGAATTCATCACAAGGTAAACAGGCGGCCGTAACCGGCGACCGGATCGCTGTATCCGGCGAGGCGCAGGCAATCCCAGGCCAGGGCCTGGTTGGCTGTCACCACGGGCTTGCCGATTGCGTCCTCGATGCGCTGGATCGCGGACGAGCAGCGCAGGGCGGTGCAGGAAACGAAGAGGGCGTCGACATCGGCCGAGGCCAGCTTGACCCCCGCCTCGAAGATCGCGTCGGGCGGCACCCGCGTGATCTCCGGATCGCCCGGCTGCTTGAAGCTGCCCTTTACCGCGATCTCGAAGCCCTCGCCGCCGACGAACTCCTCGACCGTCGCGTTGACCTCGTCCGGATAGGGAGTCAGCAGGGCGATCCGTTTGGCGCCCACCGCGCGCAGCCCCTTCATGGAGGCCGAGACCGGGTTGGTCACCGGTACGCCCGGGCGCGTCTTGTGGACCGCCGCGGCGACGTTGTCCGGCCCGATGGCCATGGAGCCGGAGGTGCAGCCGAAGCCGACGACGTCGAGATGGTCGTCGGGCAGGATCAGCTCCATCGCCGGGGGGATCTCTTTCTCCATGGCCTTGAGGGCCGCGACGCTGACGTCGCGCGCCATATGAATGCGGCTGGCATAGACCGAGACCCCGTCCGAGGGCAGGAAGGCGCGCAATTCGGGTTCGATCGCAGTGTCGTTCATCAAGACGATCAGGCCGATGGCGGCGCGCCGCGCCGGGCCGTCGTCGAGGGTGCAGGGCATGGTCGCCCAACCGGTGGCTTCGGCGACCTGGGTGACGGTATCGGGCATGGCGGACCTCCCTCGCGGAGAGCGAAAGTGCTCTTCGTGGAACGATACTCCGAATTCCCGCCCTTGGGGAGAGTGCCCTACCGCTCGGCCAGCAGGCGCCCGAAGCCGGGCACCGGCGCGGCGATCTCCGCCAGGCGCAGGCAATCCCAGGCGAGGGCCTGGTTGCTGGTCACGACCGGCTTGCCGATCTCGTCCTCGATCCGCTGCACCACGCTGGAAGCGCGCAGCCCCGCGCAGGAGATGAACAGGGCGTCGCAATCCGTCCGCCCCATCCGGACGCCCGCCTCGTAAATCGCCCCGGGCGGCACCAGGCCGATCTCAACCCCGTTGTCGCATTTGAAGCTGCCGCGCGCCGCGATCTCGAACCCCTGATCCGCGATAAAGCGGCCGACCACCGCGTTGATCTCGTCCGAATAGGGTGTCAGCAGCGCGATCCGTTTGGCCCCGAAATGGCGCAGCGCCGCCGTCGCCGCCGAGACCGGGTTGGTCACCGGCACGCCCGGGCGCGCCTTGTGGACCGCGGCCTCGACCCGCTCGGGGCCGATCGTCATCGAGCCGGAGGTGCAGCCGAAGACGAACACGTCCAAGTCGTCGTCGGGCAGGATCAGCTTGGCGACCTCGGGAATATGGGCCTCCATCGCCGCGAGGGTCTCGGGCGTGCCGCGTCCGCCCAAGGGAATGCGCGTGGACAGCAGAGAGAGGCCCGAGATCGGCAGAAAGGCGCGCAACTCGGATTCAATGACCTGATCGCAATCCAGGCAGACGAGGCCGATCTTGGCCACCGGCGCCGGCCCGGCGTCGAAAGTGACCGTCATTTTCTCCCATGGCGGTATTCC
>JABIRQ010000281.1 GCA_018699755.1 Rhodospirillaceae bacterium
CGCGACCCCGAAGCCGCGCGGCTCGACGCCCTGGACGCGGCTTTCGAACGCCTGGTCGAGGAGGCGCGGACGGACGGCCGGGTCGGTATTTCCGTCAAGCGCGACGAGAGCGATCAGGTGCCGACGGTGATGGATGCCGGCTTCCAGGACCATATCGCCCGGGCCGCCGAGGCTCATGCGCCGGGCGAATGGATCCGGATGCCGAGCGCGGCGGGGCATGACGCCATGGTGGTCGCCGCGCATCTGCCCGCCGCCATGCTCTTCGTGCCCTCGATCGGCGGGATCAGCCACGATTTCGCCGAGGACACGGCGGAGGAGGACATCGTGCTGGGTTGCCAGGTGCTGGCCGACGCGGCGGTCTCGATTCTGGCGGAGGCCGCAGCACGCTGACTCTTAATCAGCGGGTCCGGGATTCGAGTCCCCGATCGCCCACCATTATTTCAACGACTTAGGGTGAACCTCACGGTTCGCCCTTTGTTTTTAGGTAATGCTATAGGTAATACAGGCACCGCCCGCCGCTGGGACGGGCCGCTCGATCAGGCTGTAAGGGCCTGTCCCGTCCCAGGAAGGGATCGGCTCCGTGCCCTGGGCCAAGCGCAGGGGCTATGACCTACCTCCAACAAATGAAACAAGCGCAGGCGAGCTTCCCCCCATGTCGTTCATCGAGGGCCTCGTCAGCGAGGTCGTCGTCATTGACGGTATCGATACTGGTATTCTCGGCCATATCGGCCTCCTGTGTATGATTGAGAGAGTCCGAGGCACCGGTTCCGTCCCGCAAGGGATCTGAACCGTGCCTTGGGCCAAGCGCAGGGGCTATGACCTACCTAGCCGACAGGCCAGCGCCGAAGCGATTGTGCGGTAAGGTTTGCGCTATCGGTATGCGATGTCAATTCAGAATTATGCATTGACTGGCAGACCTGGAGGACATCGCCCAGCAGTCCGGCTCGCCCAATGTTGCCCTGTGCCACCCCCATCGGGCCTGACTCCGCTGGACGCTGCCGGGGCTGGTATCGGGTGGGGTCGCGGGGCGAAGGGGCGCGGGGAGTTCGAAACCGCCCTCGGCGCTTCGGTGAACCAAGCCCATGGTTGGGCCGAGGCATTGAATCTGCGATGCCGGTAACGGATTTGCCGTTTGGTCGGCAACCGATTGTAAGAGGCGGTCGTTGGTCGATAACCAGCAGTGCCCCAAGACCTCCGCCGTAACGAGGCCCGCTCATCTTGCGTCGCTGTTTATCCCGGGTCGCTGCTTCAATCGACGATAAAAAGTTTCGCGCCGGTTTCGGTCACGGAGCGGTGGGGCGAATCGCCGAAATCGGAGACCTGATAGCTCATCCCCGGCGTGAGGGTGAAGCGGCGGCCGTCCTTCAGTTCGGAGACCATCTCTCCCTCCAGCACCAACAGGATATGGCCCCGGTCGCACCAATGGTCGGCCAGATAGCCGGGCGAGTATTCGACCATGCGGATGCGGATATCGCCCATTTCGATGGTGCGCCACAGGGCCTTGCCGGTCTCGCCCGGATGCTCGGTGACGGGCACCTTGCTCCAGTCGGTCGTCATGAAGGCTTGCTCGGGAAGTTTCATCGGATCTCCTTTCGCACCTGAATCGTCAGGCGCGCATGCGTTCGCCCTTGGGATCGTAGGGGGCTTGCAGGGACACGGTTATCGGGTGGCGGGTGCAGGCCAATTCGATCTCGAACCGGCCCGACGCGACGAATTCGGCGGGTTGCGCGCCGTCCAGGCGGATGTAGCCCATGCCGCAGCTTCGCCCGACGGTATGGCCGAAGGCGGCGCTGGTGACCTGGCCGACGATCGCGCCGTCCTTGAGCAGCGGCTCGTCGCCGCGCGGGAAGAGCGCCGTATCGTCGCAGATGAAGTGGACGAGACGGCTGGCGATGCCCTGCTTTCGCCGGCGCAAGAGGGCATCGCGGCCGAGGAAGTCGATATCGGATTTCAGCTTGGTGGCGAAGGCGAGCCCGGCTTCGAGCGGCGTATCGTCCGGGCCGATCTCGTGGCCCCAGGCGCGGAAGCCCTTCTCGATGCGCAGGCTCGCCAGGGCCTGCATGCCCGCGTCGCGCAGGCCGTGGGCGGCACCGGCCTCGAACAGGGTGTCGTAAAGACCGGCGGCCATCTCGACGGGGGTATAGAGCTCCCAGCCGAGCTCGCCGACATATGACAGGCGCGCGGCGCGGACCGTGGCATGGCCCAGGGCGATGGCGCGGGCGGTGAAGAGCGGGAAGGCGGCGTTCGAGAGGTCCGCGTCGGTGAGGGATTGCAGCAGATCCCGCGCGCGCGGACCCATGACGCTGAACACGGCCTCGGCCCCGGAGACGTCGGTCACCGTCACCCGTTCCTCGGGCCGCAGGTTGCGGCGAATCCAGTGGCGGTCGCGGATCGGCTGGGCGGTGCCGGTGACCAGCATGAAGCGCGTCTCGTCCAACCGCGTGACGGTGAGATCCGATTCGTAGCCGCCACGGGCGTTGAGCAGGCCGGTATAGACGACCCGGCCGGGCGCCACCGCTGTATCGGCCGCGCAGAGGCGCTGGAGCGCGCTTTCGGCATCCGGGCCCTGGACCAGCAGCTTGCCGAAGGAGGTCTGGTCGAACAGGGCGACCGCTTCGCGCGCGGCGCGGCATTCCGCCGCCGTCTCCGCGTGCCAGCTTGGCCGGCCGAAGCCGAGGGTGGGCGCGCCCTTGGTGTCTTCGCGGTTGCCGGGGCCGGCGAACCACTCGGCCCGTTCCCAGCCGAAACGGGTGCCGAACCAGGCGCCCTTGGCGGCCAGGCGGTCGTGGGCCGGGCCGCGGCGCAGGCCGCGCGCGGTGGCGTGGGTTCGACCGGGATAGCTGATCGCGTAATGCAGGCCCAGCTCCTCCGGGATGCGCTCGGCCAGGACGCGGATGTTGTTCATGAAAGGCGCCATGCGCCGGATATCGACGCTCCACAGATCGTAGGGCGGCTCGCCCTCCAGCACCCAATGGGCCAGGGCATGGCCCGCCCCGCCGCCCGAGGCGACGCCGACCGAGTTCATGCCGCAGCCCAGGAAGAAGCCACCGAGGGCGGGCGATTCGCCGAGCAGGAACTGGCCGTCCGGGGTGAAGCTTTCGGGCCCGTTGAGCAGCATCCGCACCTCCGCCGTCTCCAGGGCCGGAATGCGGCGGATGGCGTTCAGCATCATGGGCTCGAAATGGTCCCAATCCTCGTTGAGCAGGTCGAAGGCGAAATTCTCGGGCAGGTTCTCGATAGGCAGGGGCTTGGCGTCGGGCTCGAAACAGCCGACCAGCAGGCCGCCGACATCGTCGCGCATGTAGAGATAGCCGTCATGGTCGCCCAGGGTCGGCAGATGACCCTCGATCCCCGGGATCGGCTTGGTCAGCAGATAGAAATGCTCGCAGGCGTAGAGCGGGACGGGCACCCCAGCCATGGCGCCGATGTTGCGGCTCCACAGCCCGGCGCAGAGGACGACTGCCTCGCAGCGGATCGTGCCGGCGGCCGTGCGCACCCCGGCGATGCGGCCGTTCTCGATCTCGAAACCGGTCACGGGGGTGTCCTCGAAGACCTTGGCGCCCCGGCTTTTCGCGCCTTTGGCCAGGGCGGCGCAGAGGTCGCTCGGGTTGACCCGGCCGTCATCGGGCGCGAAGACCGCGCCGATCAGGTCGTCGGTGCGCATCAGGGGCCACAAGTCGCCCGCTTCCGGGCCGGACATCTCCCGGGTGTCGATGCCGAAAGCATGGGCGAGGGAGGCCTGGCGGCGCAGATGTTCCCACCGGTCGGGGTTGGTCGCCACGCCCATGCTGCCGGTGCGCAGCCAGCCGGTCGACTGCCCGGTCTCCGCCTCCAGCCCGGCATAGAGTTCCGCGCTGTGGCTGACCAGGCGGGTCAGGCTGCGGCTCGACCGCAGGCGCCGGACTTGGGCGGCGGAATGCCAGGTGGTGCCGCTGGTCAGCTTGTCGCGCTCGAGCAGAACGGCGTCGGCCGCGCCGGCTTGGGCCAGGTGGTAGAGGGTGCTGCACCCCATCACGCCGCCGCCGATGACGACGACCCGCGTGCTTTGCGGCAGAGCTTGGCTCATGGCGCGGTTCACCCTCCTAGCGTCGGCCCAGGCGCGGGCGGAGCTGGACGTAGAGCACCCCGGCGACGATCAGCACGCCGCCGGCGAGATGCCACCAGGTCGGATAGCTGCCATAGGTCATGGCGATCAGTATGACGACGAGGGGC
>JABIRQ010000157.1 GCA_018699755.1 Rhodospirillaceae bacterium
CGGTCAACCTGCGGGCCGAACAGGAAGCCGAGGAACTGGGCGAGCAGATCGCGACCCTCGGGACCGAGAAGGACGACCTGCTCGAAGCGATCGAACGCCTGCGCCACGGCATCGCCGAACTGAACCGCGAGGGGCGCGAACGGTTGGTCGCCTCCTTCGAAGAGGTCAACGGCCATTTCCAGACCCTGTTCACCAAACTGTTCGGCGGCGGACGGGCCCATCTGAAGTTGACCGACCCGGACGACCCGCTGGAAGCCGGGCTGGAGATCATGGCCAGCCCGCCGGGCAAGAATCTGCAGAACCTGTCGCTACTTTCGGGCGGCGAGCGGGCGCTGACGGCCATCGCCCTGCTCTTCGCCGTCTTCCTGACGAACCCCGCGCCGATCTGCGTGCTCGACGAGGTCGATGCGCCGCTGGACGACGCGAATGTCGACCGGTTCTGCTCCATGCTCGACGAAATCTCCCAGCAATCCTCGACGCGGTTCCTGCTGATCACCCATCATCGCCTGACGATGGCGCGGATGGACCGGCTCTACGGCGTAACCATGCCGGAGGCCGGCGTCTCCCAACTCGTCTCAGTCGATCTCCGGGCCGCCGAGGCGCTGCAGGCGACGGCCTGAACCGGCCGCTCAAAACCTCCCTCAAACGGGCGGAAAACCTAGGGTTTTGTAGCCTTGACACTGCTGGGGTCACTCCGTAGGTTTGCGGCGTCCCAGCCTGGCCAAAGATGGCCGTCAGGGTGTGCAAGGACGCCTGCGCGATGAGCGAACGCGACCCGTCACCCTCCAAAGGCTTCGAAGCGCGGCTCGCGGAAGCGCGCGCAGTGCGAGATGGCGAGCGCGGGACAAAAGACGGGGCTGCCGCCCGCTCGGGTATGGGGGTGGCGCTCCGAATCGGGCTGGAGATGGTTTCCGCCCTCATCGTCGGCGTCGGCATCGGCTGGCTGCTTGATTGGTGGTTGGGAACCGGACCCTGGCTGATGATCCTGTTCTTCGTGCTCGGCTCAGCGGCCGGCATGTTGAGCGTTTTCCGAACCGCGTCGGGCCTCGGCCAGGGCGTTGGTTACAAGCCCGGCAAGGGCAAGGGGAGCGAGAGAGGGTAAGACGGGTGGCGACGGAATCCCAACCCCACGGCCCGCTGGAGCAATTCATCATCCAGCCTCTGGTCGATGTGAAGCTCGGTAGCGTCGATCTTTCCTTCACCAATTCGGCCCTGACCATGATCATGGCGGTCGGCTTGGTCATCGCCATGCTGACGATCGGCATGCGCCGTCGCGCGCTGGTGCCCGGTCGCTGGCAGTCGATCGCCGAGCTTTCGTACGAATTCATCGCGAATATGCTGCGCGAGAACGTGGGCAGCGAGGGCCGGCGTTTCTTCCCGGTCATCTTCTCGCTCTTCATGTTCGTGTTGTTCGGCAACATGATCGGCATGCTGCCCTACAGCTTCACTTTCACGAGCCACCTGATCGTCACCTTCGCACTGGCCTTGGCCGTGTTCGCCGCGGTTACGATCCTCGGCTTCGTCCGGCACGGCATGCATTTCTTTTCCTTTTTCGTGCCGCCGGGAACGCCGCTTCTGATGTGGCCGCTGATGATCCCGATCGAGATCATCTCCTACCTGTCCCGGCCGATCAGCTTGGCCGTCCGCCTGTTCGCGAACATGACCGCGGGCCATACACTGCTGAAAGTCTTCGCCGGCTTCATCGCCGCGCTGGGCGTTCTCGGCGTCGTACCCTTCGCCCTGGTCATTGCCCTGACCGGGCTCGAAGTTCTGATTGCTTTCCTGCAGGCCTATATCTTCACGATCCTGACCTGCATCTACATCCACGACGCCTTACACATGCATTGATCCGGCGCCGCAAGGCCGGACCGGACAGCGAACCGTCAAACCGAAAGGGGAACGACAATGGAAGTTGAAGCCGCAAAGCTTATCGGCGCGGGCCTGGCCGCGATCGGCGTGATCGGCGCCGGTATCGGCATCGGGCAGGTCTTCTCGTCCTTCATTCTGGCCGTGGGCCGCAATCCGGCCGCGCGCAACGACGTGCAGACCATGACTTGGATCGGCTTCGCGCTGGTCGAGGCTATCGCGCTCTACGCGCTGGTCATCGCACTCCTGCTGCTCTTCGCGTTCTAGGCAGCTTCCTTAGGCGCCAGCTCACTTAGGTGAAGGAAGGGCCCAGGCCCATGCCCCAGCTAGAGCAGATCGACACTTACCTGTCGCAGGTCTTCTGGACAGCCCTGTGTTTCGGCATCCTGTGGATCGTGATGTGGAAGGTGACCCTGCCGCGCATCGCCATGGCGCTGGAGCAGCGCCAGTCGCGTCTCGACGACGATCTGGAGCGCGCCGCCCTGATCAAGGAAGAGGCCGACACGGTCCGCGAGGGGTATGAGAAGGCCTTGGCCGAAGCCCATGCCGAAGGCCAGGCCGCCATTCGCAAACAAACCGCCGAGTTGAGCGAGGATTCGGCCCGGCGTCATGCCGAACTGACCGAATCCCTCGCCAAGAAGATCAAGAAGGCGGAGGCGAATATCGCCGCCGAAAAGACCCGGGCGATGGAAAGCGTGCGCGAAGTCGCGGTCGAAGCTGCGAGCGCGGCGACGGAACGGCTGGTCGGCGTGTCGGTCGATGCCGAACGCGCCCGGCGGGCCGTCGAATCCGCCATGGGCAAGACCGGCAGCGGGGATGGAGACTGACCATGGAGAGCACCCTCCACGATCCTCAGTTCTGGGTCGCCATCGCCTTCGTCGTCTTCGTGGCCATCGTCGTGTGGAAGGCGAAGAAGCCGGTGCTCGACACGTTGGACGGGCGGGCGGAGCGCATCCGCAATCAGCTCGACGAGGCCCAACGCCTGCGCGAGGAAGCCCAGCACATGCTGGCCGATTTCCAACGCAAGCAACGCCAGGCCATGGAAGAAGCCGAACAGATCCTGGGCCAGGCCCGCGCGTCCGCCGAGCGGCACCGCGAGCAGGCGGCCCAGGACCTCGACGCTTCCCTCAAGCGGCGCGAGCAACAGGCGATGGATCGCATCGCCCAGGCCGAGGCCGAGGCCCTGAGCGAGGTTCGCGCCGTGGCGATCTCGGTCGCCGTCGATGCGACCCGCAAGCTCCTCGCGGAGAGCGTCGACGAGAAATTGGCCGGAAAGCTCGTCGACAATGCCATCAAGGACCTGCCGGACAAGCTCCATTGAGTTTCACCGCCATGGCGGAATGGTCCGGGGACGGATTTGAACGGGGGGCGGCCGCATCGGCCGCCCTTCCGCGTTCCGCGTCCCGGCGCCTCTCATGAACGATCCGCGCGACATCGCCGAACTTCTCGAAGCCGGGCTCGTCCGCCACCGGGCCGGCGATCTCGACGGCGCGCGGGCGGCTTATGGCGCCGCCCTGGAAACCGACCCGGACAATCCCCAGGCCCATCGCCTCATGGGCGTCGCCCTCGGCCAGGGCGGGCATATTGAGGAGGCCGAACAGCATCTGCGCCGCGCGGTCGAGGCCGCGCCGGAGGAGGCCACGGGTTGGGACAATCTCGGCCTGGTGCTGCGCAATCTGGGACGCGCCGACGAGGCGGCCGAGGCATTCGAACGCGCCCTGCGGCTGAACCCACGCCTGGTCTCCGCTCAATTCAATCTCGGCCAGCTTCATCAAATGCGCGGCGAGGCCGGCAAGGCCGCCGACTGCTACCGCGCGGCCCTAGAGACCGCGCCCGATTTCGCGCCCGCCCACGGCGCCCTGGGAACCGCCCTGATAGCCTTGGAGGAAGCGAAAGAAGCGCGCCGGCATCTCGAACGCGCGATCGCCCTGGCCCCCGAAGACCCCCTCGCGCGCTATAATATCGGCGTGCTGGAAGCGGCCCAGGGCGACCGGGAGGCGGCCCTGGCGGCCTACGACGCAGCACTGGCTCTGCGCCCCGACTATGCCGACGCGCTTCTCAACGGCGCGACGGCATTTCAGGGCCTCGGGCGGCTGGACGAGGCCGTCGAACGCTGCACCCGCGCCCTGGCCCTGCGCCCGGACTGGCCCGAAGCCCATTGGAACCGAGCGCTCGCCCGCCTCCAGGCTGGAGAGCTGACGGACGGCTTCGCCGAATACGCCTGGCGCTGGGGCTGCGCCGGCTTCGTCTCGGCGCGCCGATCCTATCCCTGGCCCCATTGGGACGGCACGCCGCTCAACGGCCGAAAGCTGCTGATCTGGGCCGAGCAGGGTGTGGGCGACCAGGCCTTCTTCGCCGGCATGATCGCCGATCTGGCGGAGGCCGGGGCCGATCTGGTCGTGACTTGCGAACCGCGCTTGGTCCCGCTCTTCTCCCGCTCGTTCCCCGAAGCCACGATCCTGCCCGAAGGCGAAGGCGACGACCCGGCGGTCCTGAACACGGCGCCCGACCTGCAATGTCCGATGGGCGCCCTGGGACACCATCTCCGCCCCAATATGGAAGCGTTCCCCACGCGAGCGTCCTATCTGCGGGCCGATCCCGACCTGATCACCCGCCTGCGCACCCGCTATGCCCCCACCAACGGCGGGCCCCGCATCGGCATTTCCTGGCGCAGCGGCAACCGCAACAACGGCACCGAACGTTCCGTGCCCCTGTCCGCCTGGAAACCCGCCCTGGAGCGCGCGGGCGGACAAATCGTCAGCCTGCAATACGGCGAGGTCGGGCGCGAGGTCGCGGCCTTCCGCGAGGCGGCCGACGTGGACGTGGTCATGGACGGAGAGGTCGACCCGACCAAGGATCTCGATGCCTTCGCAGCCCAGATCGCGGCCGTGGACCTGGTGATCTCGGTCGACAACACGACCGTCCATTTCGCCGGAGCCCTGGGCATCCCGACCCATGTCCTTCTGCCCCTCGCCAGCGACTGGCGCTGGTTCCAGGATCGTTCGGATTCCCCTTGGTATCCGTCGATCAAGCTCCACCGGCAGAATAGGCCCCGCGATTGGACGCAGACCCTCGCCGCCCTGACGCGAGAACTCGCCCGGAACTGACGACCGCCTGAGCCCTACTCCGCCGCGTTCTGATACGCCTCGATCGGTGGGCAGGAGCAGACCAGATTGCGGTCGCCGTAGACATTGTCGATGCGGTTGACCGGCGGCCAGTACTTGGCCTCGCGCAGGGAGCTCACGGGATAGGCCGCCTCCTCGCGGCTATAGGCGCGGCCCCAGTCCTCCGTGGTGATATCCTCGGCCGTGTGGGGCGCGGCATGGAGCGGGCTGGCTTCGTGCTCGATTTCGCCGTCCTCCACCTTCTTGATCTCGCCGCGGATCGCGGCCATCGCCTCGACGAAACGGTCCAGCTCGCGCAACGCCTCGCTCTCGGTCGGCTCGATCATCAAGGTTCCGGCGACCGGGAAGGACATGGTCGGGGCATGGAAGCCGTAATCCATCAGCCGCTTGGCGACGTCGTCCACGGTCACGCCGCAATCGTCCTTGATCGGGCGCAGATCGATGATGCACTCATGGGCGACCAGGCCGTTCTTGCCCTTGTAGAGCACCGGATAGTAGGGCTCGAGCTTCTTGGCCAGGTAGTTGGCGTTGAGGATCGCGACCTGGGTCGCGCGGCGCAGGCCCGCGCCGCCCATCAAGTGGATATAGGCCCAGGATATCGGCAGGATTCCGGCGCTGCCCCAGGGCGCGGCGGAAATCGGCCCGATCCCATCCTCCGGCCCGGCCTCCGGGCGCAACGGATGGTTGGGCAGATAGGGCGCCAAATGCTCGGCCACGCCGATCGGCCCGACCCCCGGCCCGCCCCCGCCATGGGGGATGCAGAAGGTCTTGTGCAGGTTGAGGTGGCAGACGTCGGCGCCGATGTCGCCGGGCCGGGCGAGGCCGACCAGCGCGTTCATGTTGGCGC
>JABIRQ010000307.1 GCA_018699755.1 Rhodospirillaceae bacterium
CCGCGCGGGCTCAAGTTCACCATCTCCTGGATGACCGCGCCCAACTTGCCTTCGTCCACCTCGCCGGTGCCGTAGGTATCGACATAGACGGAAAGCGGCTTGGAGATGCCGATGGCGTAGCTGAGCTGAATCGCGCAGCGCGTCGCCAGGCCCGCGGCGACGACGTTTTTCGCCACGTAGCGCGCGGCATAGGCCGCCGAACGGTCGACCTTGGTCGGGTCCTTGCCGCTGAACGCGCCGCCGCCATGGGGCGCCGAGCCGCCATAGGTATCGACGATGATCTTGCGTCCGGTCAGGCCGGCGTCGCCGTCCGGACCGCCGATCACGAAGCGACCGGTCGGATTGACGTAGAACTCGGGTTCCTCGCACATCCAACCCTCGGGCAGGACGTTCAGCACATGGGGCCGGACGATCTCGCGCACTTCGCCCTGGTCGAGATCGGCCGCGTGCTGGGTCGAGACCACGACCGAGGTGGCGCGCACCGGCTTGCCGTTCTCGTATTTCAGGGTGACCTGGCTTTTCGCGTCCGGACCCAGGCCGGGCTCGGCGCCGGAATGGCGCGCCTCAGCCAGGGAGCGCAGGATTTCGTGGGCGAAATAGATCGGCGCCGGCATCAACGGGTCGGTTTCGGTGCAGGCATAGCCGAACATGATGCCCTGATCGCCCGCGCCCTCGTCCTTGTTGCCCGCGGCGTCCACGCCCTGGGCGATGTCGCTCGACTGTTCGTGGACGAAGATCTGGACCTCCGCGTTCTTCCAGTGGAAGCCGTCCTGCTCGTAGCCGATCTCGCGCACGCAGGCTCGGGCGACGTCTTCCAGATGGGCGGGAGTGATGGATCCAGGTCCGCGGGTTTCGCCCGCGAGGACGATGCGATTTGTCGTCACCAACGTCTCGACCGCGACGCGCGACTGCGGATCGGCCGTGAGGAACATGTCCACAATGGCGTCCGAGATGCGATCGCAAACCTTGTCGGGATGGCCCTCGGAGACGGACTCACTCGTGAAGACATAGTCGGATGTCGGCACGTTCGACTCCTCTGGAAGATGTTTGGCTTGGCAGCGACGGCCGCCGGATGGGCGGCCCTTGTCGCAAGGTTTGCATGGGCCGTCAAGGCCGGGCCCGGAACGGCCGGCCGGAAGGTTCCGGCCCGCCCCGAGACTAGGCGCGGCCGGCCTTCGCCAAGGCTTTGGCGAGGTCGAAGACCCGCTTGCGCACGTTGGCGTCCGTGATCCGGTAATAGGCGCGCACGAGTTCCAAGGTTTCGCGCTTGGCCATGGGGTCGGCCGCGTAATGCGCCTGGGCATCCTCGGCCAGACCTTCGGCGCGAGGGCCGGATTCGGCTTCGATTTCCGGCGGCATGTCGTCGAAGAAGAAGCTGACCGGCACTTCGAGCACCTTGCTCAACTCGAACAGGCGGCTCGCCCCGATCCGGTTGGCGCCCCGTTCGTATTTCTGGACCTGCTGGAATGTCAGGCCGATGGCATCGCCAAGCTTCTCCTGGCTCATGCCCAGCATCGTCCGGCGCAGGCGCACGCGACTGCCGACATGCACATCGACCGGTTTCGGACGGCCGCCGCGACCCCGCCCGCGGCGGGGTCGGTCTTCTTCTTTTTCTTTATCGATGACCATAAAACTCCTTGCGATCGCCGCCGAGGCCGGCCGGACGATCTGAAGTGACTTAGAAGCGGCGCTTTCTAAGCATGAGATCGCACAGCGTCAACATATCAGTGTATCACTTCGTCTGGCCTGCATCACATGTTATGCGGCCGCCGCCGCATCAGCCCCGCCAACATCAAGAAAAGCGCAACGCCGGCGGCCAACCAGCCGTTCCCCAGACTGGTGAAAGGCGGCGGCGCGGCCAGGCCCCGCGGCAGCGGCGAATCGACCACGCCGCGCAGCCCCAGCCCCAGCCGGGCCACGATCCGGCCATAGGGATCGACCACCGCCGAGATGCCGGTGTTCGCCGCCCGCACGAGGGGCAGGCCCTCTTCGATCGCGCGCAGGCGGGCGGCGGCGAAATGCTGGTAGGGCCCGGCGGAGCGTCCGAACCAAGCGTCGTTCGTGACGTTGAGCAGCCAGGCGGGCCGGTCCTGCGGATCGGTCACCGCACCGGAAAAGATCGCCTCGTAGCAGATCAGGGGGCTGACCGGCGGCAGGCCGGGAAGACGCAGGCTGCGCGGCCCGGGCCCGGCGGAGAAATCGGTGCCGCCGGCGGTCAGCTTGTCGAGGCCCAGGATGCCGCGCAGCGGCATGTATTCGCCGAAGGGGACGAGCCGGGCCTTGTCGTAGATACCCGCCACCGCGCCCCTTCCGTCGATCGCGAGCAGGGAGTTCCAGACCTCCCCCGTCGCGGGGTCGCGCCGCACCGTTCCAGTCAGCACGGCGCCGCCGGACGGCACGACGGCGGCCACCGCCGCCTGGGCGTCCTCGTCCTCGGCGAGCAGGAACTGGGCCGCGGTTTCGGGCCAGACGATATGGCTCGCCTCGTCGTGACCCTGGACCTTGGACATGGACAGGTGGAGTTCGAAATTCCGCCGCCGGGTCTCGGGCAGCCATTTCAGACTCTGCTGGATATTGGCCTGGACCAGGCGCAACTGGACACCGGGCACGCTGTCGGCCACCGCGCCCGGCGCCGGCAAGCCGCCGAGGCGCAGCCCGCCCCAGAGCCCAAGCGCGCCGAGCAGGAGAGCGGCTCCGGCCAGAACGGCGCCGCGCCGCCACCCCGCCTCGGCACAGCGCGACGGCGGCGGTGCCAGGATGGCGGGCGCGGCGGCGGCGAGCGCCGTGATCAACCCCAGGCCGTAGACGCCGAACAGGGCGACCGATTGCTGCATGGCCAGGGACCAGCTCCAACCGGTGCCGAACAGATTCCAGGGAAAGCCGCCCAGCAGGGTGCCGCGCAGCCATTCGCCCATGCCCCAGAGCGCCGCGAAGGCGAGAATCCGAGCCGCGCCGCGAAGACCGGAAAGATGCAGCGTCCCGGCCAGCAGCGCGGTGACGAGGCCGAGCCCGGCCGCGATGCCCGGCACCGCGACGGGCGCAAGCCAGCCGAACTGCTCGGCGTCCACCAGCAGGGCCTCGGTGATCCAGTAGAAGCCGGCCGCGAAATGGCCGAGGCCGAACCACCAACCGGTGCCCAGGGCGCGGCCTAGACCGGCCCGGCCCGGCGCGCAGCCGTCGAGCAGCCACAACAGGCCGACCGCGGCGGGAACGAGGGCGAAGGTGATGTCGACCGGCGCGAAGGCGAGCACCCCCACCGCCCCGAACAGCGCGGCCGCGACGGCCCGCCGCCAGCCGGCGAGAGCGGCCAAGGCGCCCGGCCAGCGCGCCGGCGACGCGACGGCCAGCCCCATCGGTCAGGCCTGCTCGGCGTCGGGCAGGTTGCGCACCCGCAGGCGGCGGACGCGGCGCGGATCGGCCTCCAGCACCTCGAACTCCAACCCGCTCGGATGGGCGATCAACTCGCCGCGGCCGGGAACACGCCCGGCGAGGGAGAAGACCAAGCCGCCCAGGGTGTCGCTCTCCTCGCGTTCGTCCGCCGTGAAATGCGGCCCGGCCAGCGCCTCGAATTCTTCCAATTCGGCCCGGGCGTCCGCGATCACGGTGCCGTCGGAGCGCAGGTCCAGGCGCGGGCCTTCGGCCTTCTCGTGCTCGTCCTCGATCTCACCGACGATTTCCTCGACCAGATCCTCGATCGAAACGAGCCCGTCGATGCCGCCGAACTCGTCGACCACCAGGGCCATGTGAACGCGCGAGAGGCGCATCTGGAGCAGCAGGTCGAGCACCCGCATCGAAGGCGCGACGAAAAGGGCCTCGCGCAGGACCGCGTGCAGGTTGAACGCCTCCTTGCGGTCCCAATAGGGCAGCACGTCCTTGATATGGACCACCCCGATCACGTCGTCGAGCGACCCGCGATAGACCGGCATCCGGGAATGGGCCCGGTCCGTCATCACGGCGATCAGGTCCGTCAGCCCCGTCCCCGCCTCGATCGCGACGATATCGGCCCGGGGCACCATGACGTCGTCGACGGTCAATTCGTGCAGCTTCAGGACGTTGCGCAGGATCGCCCGCTCGCCCCCCTCGACGACCGCGTTTTCGTCATCATAGCCCTCGATCAGGGATTCGAGACTGTCCCGCAGGGCCGATTCGCCCGGGCGGCCCCGCCGCCAGAGCCGCCAGCGACGACGCAAGCCCGCCCGAAGATCGTCCTGTCTGGGGTCGCCGTCTTCGCTCATGCCCCGCCCTTCTCCGCCTCGGCGTCGGGTGCCGGCCCATAAGGGTCGGCGATCCCGATCGACGCCAGGGCGCGCCGCTCCAAGGCTTCCATTTCCTCGGCCGCGCGGTCGGTGTCGTGATCGTGGCCGAGCAGGTGGAGCACGCCATGGACCACGAGATGGGACAGATGATCCGCGACGGTCCGGCCGTCGCGCGCGGCTTCACCCGTCGCGGTTTCCAGCGCCACCACCACATCGCCCAGCATCAGGGCCGCGCCCGCCTCCGGCCCGGCCCGCGCGCCGTCGGGGAAGGCCAGCACATTGGTCGGCCGATCCTTGGCGCGATGGTCGCGGTTGAGGCGGCGCAGGGTCTCGTCGTCGGCCAGGGCCAGGCTGACGACCGCCTCCGGCGGCGCCTGGGCGATCGCCAGGGCGGAAGACGCCGCGCGCCGGGCGACCGCCGCCGGCGCGGCGAGGACGCCCGTCCAATCGGCGAGTTCGGCGACCTCGATCGACGATGCCGCGTCGGACGCGACGGCTTGCGCTCCGCTCATCGGGTCCCGCCCTCGTCGCCGCGAGTCTCGGCCGATCGCTCCCGATCGCGCGCGTCATAGGCTTTGACCAGCTCGGTCACCAGGCCGTGGCGCACCACGTCGGCCGCGCCGAAGCGCACGACGGACACGCCGGCGATCTCCGCCGAAACCTCAAGCGCGTCGGCCAGGCCCGACCGTTGGCCGGGAGGAAGATCGACCTGGCTCATATCCCCGGTCACGACCATGCGCGACTGCTCGCCCAGGCGGGTCAGAAACATCTTCATCTGCATGGCCGTGGTGTTCTGGGCCTCGTCCAGGATCACGAACGCGTTTGCCAGAGTCCGTCCGCGCATGAAAGCCAGGGGCGCGATCTCGATCTCGCCGCTCTCCAGCCGGCGGGTGACCTGCTCTGCCGGCAGCATGTCGTAGAGCGCGTCGTAAAGCGGGCGGAGATAGGGGTCGACCTTTTCGCGCAGATCGCCGGGCAGGAAACCCAGCCGCTCGCCCGCCTCGACCGCCGGGCGCGACAGGATCAGGCGCTGGATCTCGCCGCGCATCATCAGGGACACCGCCTTGGCGACCGCCAGATAGGTCTTACCCGTGCCCGCCGGACCGAGCGCGAAGACGAGTTCGTGCTGGGCCAGGGCCCGCAGATAGTCCGCCTGGACGGGAGAGCGCGCGGTGATCCGGCGCTTGCGCGTCTCGATGGAGGTTTCCGCCAACCCGGCCGCCGACGTCCCGTCGGCGGCGTCCGCGAAGCGCAGGGCGGCGTCGACCTCGCCCATATCGACGGCCTGGCCCTCTTCGACCCGCCGGTACAGCCGCGTCAAGGTCTCGCGCGCCCGCTCGGCCGCATCGGACGGTCCCTCGATCGCAACCAGATTGCCCCGCGGCACGACCGTCACACCCAGGTGCTGCTCGATCCGGGCGAGATGGCTGTCATGCTCCCCGAACAGGGCCGGCAACAACCGGTTGTCCTCGAATTCCAATCGCAGTTGGGTGCCCTCCACCGAAGGCGCGGTGGTCATGCCCGCACCTCGGCGCGACCGCCGATCGGCGGCATCGCGGGCCCCCCTGCGACCGCCACGCCGGTCAGGCTGTTCGCATGGGCGGCCGCGATGCGGACCGGCAAGATCTCGCCGAGAAGGTCGCCGGCCGCCTCGACATGAACCGATTGCATGAACGGGCTGCGGCCGATGACCTGACCCGGGCGGCGGCCGGGCCGCTCGAACAGCACGGCCATCTCGGCACCGATCGAAGCCTCGTTGAACACCGTCTGCATCCGGTTCAGCAGCGCCTGGAGCCGGGCCAGGCGTTCGGCCTTCACCGATTCGGCAAGCTGCTCCGCCGCCTCGGCCGCCGGGGTGCCGGGGCGCGGGCTGTATTTGAAGGAATAGGCCTGGGCATAGCCGATCTCCTCGGCCAGGCGCAGGGTCGCCTCGAACTCGGCCTCGGTTTCGCCGGGATAGCCGACGATGAAGTCCGAGGACAGGGCGAGGTCGGGCCGCGCCGCGCGCAGGCGGTCCACCGTCCGGCGGTAGTCGTCGCCCGTGTGCCGGCGATTCATGGCGGCCAGGATGCGGTCGGACCCGGACTGCACCGGCAGATGCAGGAAGGGCATCAGCTCCGGCACGTCGCGATGGGCGGCGACGAGGGCGTCGTCGACATCGCGCGGATGCGACGTGGTGTAGCGAATCCGCTCCACCCCCTCGATCTCGGCCAAGCGGCGGATCAGACCGCCCAGGCCCTCCTCGCGCCCGTTCGCGTCCGCGCCGTGATAGGCCCCATGATAGGCATTCACGTTCTGGCCCAAGAGAGTGATCTCGCGGGCGCCGGCCGCGGCCAGGGCGCGCGCCTCGGCCAGCACCTCGGCGGCCGGGCGCGAAAATTCGGCGCCGCGCGTATAGGGGACGACGCAGAAGGTGCAGAACTTGTCGCAGCCCTCCTGGATGGTCAGGAAGGCCGTGGCGGACACCGCGCGCGGCCGGTCGGGCAGGGTCGCGAACTTGTCCTCGGCGGGAAAATCCGTGTCCAGGGCGCGCTCGCCCCGCCGCGCGCGGGCAACCAGATCGGGCAGGCGATGATAGGTCTGCGGCCCGAAGACCATGTCGACCTGGGGCGCGCGGCGCAGAATCTCCTCGCCCTCGGCCTGGGCCACGCAGCCGGCGACGCCGATCAGCATGGGTCCGGCGCCGTCCGGCCGCTCGTCCTTGAGGGCGCGCAGCCGGCCGAGTTCGGAAAAGACCTTTTCGCTCGCCTTCTCGCGGATATGGCAGGTGTTGAGGATGACCATGTCGGCGTCGGCCGGCTCCTCGACGGAGCGATAGCCGAGCGGCGCCAGCGCCTCCGCCATACGGGCGGAGTCGTACACGTTCATCTGGCAACCGTAGGTCTTGATAAAGAGCTTTTTTGCCAAGGCCGTCCGTTCGGAGCGCGCCGCGCGGGGCCGCTTCCGCGACTCCCGACATTCGCATGGCACACTAGCAGGCGGATATTGCGAGTCAAGGAATCCGCCGGTTCGGACGCGGCCCGCCGACACCCTAGGCCGGGGCGGACGCGGCCGGACGCGGCGCCGGCAAGGCGCGGCCGCTGAGCGCGGCGGCCATCCCGGCTGCGATGGCCGTACGGCAATGGACGGCGAGGGCCTTGCGCGAACCGAAATCGGCGATCGTCACCGGTTCGTGAAAGGTCACGACCACGGTGAACCCGCCGAGGCCGAGCATCCGCCAGACATGGGCGCCCATTTCCATATCGCCGTACCAGGCGAAAAAGGGCCGCAGCGCCCGGCCCATGGGCAGCCCTTCGAGCTTTGTATAGGCGACAGAGACCGGCTGGACCGTGATCGGCCGGCCGCCGACCTCGATCTGGGCGACGCTGAACAGGGCGCTCTTGAAGGGCAGGATGCGGTTGCCGTCGCTGCTGGTGCCCTCGGGAAACAGGATCAGGCTGTCGCCGGCATCCAGGCGGTAGCCGATCTGGTCGCGCTGGGTCGCCGTCGCACTGACCCGCCGGTCGACGAACACGGTGCGCTGCAGCTTGGCCAGCCAGCCGAAGAGGGGCCAGCCCGCGACCTCCGCCTTGGCCACGAAGGATCCGCTGATCGCCGCCCCCAGCACACTGATATCGAGATAGGAGGTGTGGTTGGCGACGTAGAGCGTGCTCGGCGCCGTTTCCTGGCGCCCTTGGACCACGAGACGCAGGCTCATGATGCGGCAGCAATTCCGGTGATAGATCCGCGGCAGGCGCTTCGCCAGGGGCAGGCCCAGCAGCAGGCATACCGCCTGCAGCGGCATCAAAAGCCCGGTCCAACCGAGATAGATGATCAGGCGCGCCACGGCGCGGAAGGGGGAGAACATGCCGGGCGGCCGCCTCGCCGATCAGTCCAGGTCGCCGTCCCGGCCGGCGGCGTCGTCGCGCCGATAATGGCGGAGATACTTCTCCGTCACCCAGTCGGTCTTGACCACGATGCAGACGTCGGTGGTGTTGAACTGGTCGTCGATCACCGCGCCGTCGCCGACGAATCCGCCGAGCCGCAGATAGCCCTTGATCAGGGGCGGCAACTCGCTGAGCGCGCGCTTGGGATCGACCTCGGACTGTTCGCAGGTGCGCATCTCGACATGACGCTCGGGCAGGGCGACCGGGCGCAGGCCCGGCGGGGCGAGATGATAGTGATAGAGATAGCCCAGGGAATGGCGCAGCACGGTCGGGTCCGTCCCCGGGAAACTGGCGCAGCCGAACATCAGGGCCAAGTCGAAATGCATGACATAGGTGGCGATCCCGCGCCACAGAAGCTGCATGGTCATGCGCGTGCGGAATTTCGGATCGACGCAGGAGCGGCCGAGTTCGAGGATATCGCCGGGATAGGCGAGCAGGGTGGAGACGTCGTATTCGTCGGCGGTGTAGAAGCCGCCGCGCTGTTCGGCCGCCTGGCGCCGGGTCAGGCGATAGGTCCCGACCACCCCTTCCGCGCCGGAGCCGCGATCGAGGTCGAAGACCAGGAGATGATCGCAGACATCGTCGTAGCGGTCGAAGTCCTGGCCCCGCGCCTCCATTTCCGGTGTCGGCTTTGCCCTCATCTCGTCATAGAAGACCTGATAGCGAAGGGCCAGGGCGGCGTCGACTTCCGCCTGACTTTCCGCGAGACGGACCAGCAGGCTGTTGGCGACGGCCTCGACCACCCGGCCTTCGCCCTCCGGCTTGTCCCGCTTGTCCTTCTCCTCGATGTTCGGCATCGTCATCCGCTTCACGTCCGCTCCGCTCTTTCTTCCTGATCGCCCCCGTTGCCGTCTCCGCCGTCGTCTAGCGGGACCGCGTAGAGGGCCAGGCGATGGTCCACCAGACGATAACCGAGTCGCCGCGCAACCTCGACCTGCAGCCGCTCGATCTCCTTGTCGACGAACTCGACGACATCGCCCGTGCGCAGGTCGATCAGGTGATCGTGATGCTCGCGCGGGCTTTCCTCGTAGCGCGCGCGCCCGTCGCCGAAATCATGTTTCTCCAGGATGGCGGCATCCTCGAACAGGCGCACGGTGCGATACACCGTGGCAAGGCTGATTCGGCCGTCGATCTCGGCACAGCGGCGATAGAGCTGCTCGACATCCGGATGATCCTCCGAATCGGACAGCACGCGCGCGATGACCTTGCGCTGCTCGGTCATCTTCAACCCTTTTTCCACGCATAACCGTTCGAGCCTGGACGTCATCGCTCCCCGCGTGCCGCGCCTTCGCGATCGGCAGTATAACGGATCGCGCACCGGCGCGACCATGCACCGGGCCCGCCCTCTCCGGTGGCGGTTCCGGACGGCCGTTCAGCCGCCGTGGCGGCGGCCCAGGCCGATGGTGCGCGCGAGGTCGCTGCGCAGCCGGGCGTAGTTCGGCGCGACCATGGGATAGTCGGGCGGCAGGCCCCAGCGCGCGCGGTATTCCTCGGGCGTCAGGCCATGGGCGGTCCTGAGGTGACGCTTGAGGGAACGGAAGCGGCGGCCGTTTTCGAGGCAGACCAGGTAGTCGGGCCGGATCGAGGCGGAGATGGGCACCGCCGGGGTCAGCGCCGGCACGGCCGGCTCCGCCGCGGCGCCCAGGGCGCACAAGGAATCGTGCACGGCCTCGATGGTCTCTTCCAGGCCCTCGATCGGAAGCTGGGCGTGCGAGACGTAGGCCGAGACGATCTTGACGGTCAGTTCCACTTCCGTACGCACCGGTCCCTCGCTCCGCAGTTCACTCTCGTTCGCGCACACCATGGCGGCATCCTTCGATATAGGCGACGAGAGCGAGACAGCAACCGGTTCAGCCACGGTCTTGCCCATCGCAAGGGCATCGCCCGGCCGCGCCCCGGGCTGGCGATAGTAACCCGTCCGGCGGCCCAGCACAGCGAAACCGGACGCAGCATAGAGCGCGCGGGCCGCCGGATCGTCCTCGGCCACCTCAAGGAACAAGCGGCGAATTCCCGCGCCGCGCAGGGCCTCTTCCATCTCGGCCAGAAGGCGACGGCCGATGCCGCGCCGGCGCGCCGCGGGTAGCACGCCGATCGACAGAATTTCCGCCTCGTCGGCGGCCGCGCGATACAGCGCGAATCCGATGGGGGCGTCTCCCTCGACGGCGATCAGCGCGCACGTCCCCGGCATGGCCAGCAATGCGCCGATGCTGGCCGCGTCCCAGGCCTCTTCGAAACAGGCGCCGTGCAGCGCCGAAAGCAGGTTGAGATCGGCCGGGCCGGCGCGCCGGACGAGCGGGGCCGTCATCGCGCGCCGCCGGCGAGATCCCCGGGGAAATGGGCGGGCCGGCCGCGAGGTCCGGGCTCCGGCGTGACCTGCGGCGGGCGCAGGTAGATCGGCTCCGCCGCCACATGGGTCTCGGCGCGCGTCGCCGCGAGGACCGCGACGACGGCGCCGTCGGGGGCCCGGGCGGCGCAGCGCGCGGGCGCGGCCAAGCCGGCCGCCGCGAAGGCCGCC